>NZ_JBLWEP010000106.1:0-8489 GCF_048287355.1 Candidatus Electronema sp. TJ | reverse complement strand
CCTTGGAGCGGGCCGTCACGCCGCCTAAATGGGAAGGCGACAAGCTAATTCTGACGTACCACGACTCGGCAGATTGCAGCATCTTAAAGAGCAAAGAGCAATTGGCCGAACTGACTGCGCTGGCGGCTGATTTCTTCCAAGAAAACCTGCGCATTGTTTTCGATGAGCCAAAAGCCTGCGGCCTGCCGACAGAATCTGGCGGCGCGGAGGCGGTGCGCAAGGAGCGGCAAAGCTTGGCTAACGATCCCGTGGTGCTGATGGCGGCAGAGATTCTCCGAGGCCAAGTCAGTGAAACACGCATTGGGCCGCAGTATAAAAAAACACTGGCAGAGGCTGAAAACGCAGCCAACGAGGTCGACGAGGCGTAACCCAAACAAGGAGAGTGATGATGAATTTGTCCGATATGATGAAGCAGGCCAAGGAGTTTCAGGAGAAGATCGGCGCGGTGCAGTCGGATCTGGCTTCCAAGAGCGTCACCGGTTCAGCAGGCGGCGGCATGGTCACTGCGAAAATGAACGGCAAAGGCGAGCTGATTGGCCTGACCATTGAGAAGGAGATCATCCGCCCTGAAGACGCGGAGATGCTGCAAGACCTGATCGTGGCCGCTGTGGCCGACGGGGCGCGAAAGGCTTCCGAACTGGGCCGCAGTGAAATTTCTAAGCTCACCGGCGGCTTGAAGATTCCGGGCCTTTCATAGGGCGCAGCTGTCGAACTGGCGGACAGCGCGGACAACAGCTCGGATGAGGGCGTGATCTTTGCGGCCCGGACTGCTCTCCACGCCTGAATTGACATCCACGCCGTAGGGCCGCACAGCCTCGATTGCGGCGTGGATGTTGCTGGCATCCAGCCCGCCCGCCAAGATGAAATTTCGTTGCAGCTTGAGCCGGGGAATCAGCGACCAGTCAAAGGTCTGGCCAGTGCCGCCTTCCTGCCCCTTGCGGTAGGTGTCCAAAAGAAAGGCCCGGACATGGGCATGATATGGGGCTGCATCCTCGGCTTGCAGCTGAGTTCCCACGCGCAAGGCCTTGATGATCTGGCAGGGCGCAGCGGCGCGGGCCAGCCGCTCGCAATAATCGGGCGGTTCTTGGCCGTGCAGCTGGGCGCAGCTCAGGCCGCAGAAGCGGATGATCTCCTCGGCCTCGCCGCAGTCGCGGTCCACAAAAACCCCCACTGTATTGACAAAGGGCGGCAGCTGCTCGATGATCAGGCGGACAGTTTCCGGGTCAACATGGCGCGGGCTTTTTTCATGAAAGATGAAGCCCAGCGCGTCCACGCCCGCCTCGACAGCGGCCTGCGCATCCTCTAGATTGGTTATGCCGCAGACTTTGATGCGGATTCGGCTCATGGTCGTCAAACGGCAAGGAACTCCCGCAGCGTTCCGGCCTGCTCCGCGCTTCGCATCAGGCTTTCGCCGATCAGCGCGGCCCGCACTCCCGCCTCTTTCAGCCGCAGCATGTCCGCCCGGCTGCTGATGCCTGACTCGCTCACCACTGGAATCGCCGCAGGAATCAGCCGCTTGAGGCGGAAGGTGGTCTCTAAGTTCATGCTGAAGTCCTTCAGATTGCGGTTGTTGATGCCCACCAATTTGGCTCCGGCAGCCAGCGTTTTTTCCAATTCCGGCTCGTCGTGCACTTCGGTCAGCACGTCCATGCCGCGTTCCTCAGCCTGCTGGCGGAAGTCGCGCAGTTGAGATTCATCAAGCAAGGCAGCAATGAGCAGTATCGCGTCTGCGCCATAGACCGCAGCTTCCTCAATCTGAATCGGATTAAGGATGAAATCCTTGCGCAGCACCGGCAGCTCGACCGTATTGCGCACCAGCGGGATGTATTCAATTGCGCCTTGAAAGAAATCCCGGTCAGTCAGCACGGACAGAGCATGCGCGCCGCCGTCGCGGTAGTTGCGGGCAATGGCGCAGGGATCAAAATCAGGACAGATCACGCCCTTGGAGGGCGAAGCCTTCTTCGCCTCAGCAATGATGGCCACGCCGGGTGCAGTAAGCAGGGCGCGAATGAAGCCGCGCGGCGGAGCAACGCTGCCTTCCGGCGGACGGATGCCGCTGCGTTTCAAGACGGCGATTTCTTCCCACTTGCGGGCGGCGATGGTGTCGAGAATCATGGTTGCAGGTGAAAATTATTGGCCAAGTTTGGGAATGCCGATCAGCGCAGCACTGCTCACTGTAAAACATTCCGCAGTCAGCCTCAATCCAAAACTGCGGCGGAAGGCGGTTCTCGCAAACTGCCTTCCGCCGCGCTGCCGCTTTGGCTGTGTCAGCTATTCTTGAACTGCGCGACCAAAGCCTGAATGGACTCCTTCGCGTCGCCGAAATACATGCGGGTGTTGTCGTTGAAGAAGAGCGCGTTCTCAATGCCCGCGAAGCCCGGATTCATCGAGCGTTTGAGGACGATGACCGTCCGCGCCCGGTGGGTCTCGATGATCGGCATGCCGTAGATCGGGCTGGACGCGTCGTTCAGGGCCGCCGGATTGACCACGTCGTTCGCGCCGATCACCACGCAGACATCCACGCTGTCCATGCGCGGGTTGATGTCGTCCATCTCAATGAGCTGGTCGTAGGGCACGTTGGCTTCGGCCAGCAGCACGTTCATGTGGCCGGGCATCCGGCCTGCGACCGGATGAATGGCGTAGCTCACCTCAGTGTCGTTTTTCTCCAAAAGCTCGCCCAGCTCGCGCACCACATGCTGCGCCTGCGCCACTGCCAGACCGTAGCCCGGCACGAAGACCACTGAATCCGCTGATTCGAGGATATAATAGACATCCTCAGCCGAGGCCGGCCGCACCTCGCCCTGCGCCGCCGCGCCGCCGCTCTTGGCCGCGCCGCTGCCGAAGCCGGAGAAGAGCACATTGGCCAAGGAGCGGTTCATGGCCTTGCACATGATCTGGGTGAGAATGATGCCTGACGCGCCGACCAATGCGCCCGCCACGATCAGCAGCTTGTTGGAGACGACGAAGCCGGCGGCGCAGGCGGCCAGGCCGGAGTAGCTGTTGAGCAGAGAGATCACCACCGGCATGTCCGCGCCGCCGATGGGAATGGTTGAGGTCACGCCGAAGCCAAGCGCGATGAGAGCAATGAGGATGAAGAGGAAATAGCCGAAGCCGCTGGCTGGGCTGAGGCAGAAGATCACCGCAGCCAAGAGTGCGGCAGCCAGTATCGCGCCGTTGATCAGGTGCTGGCCGTTGAAGATTACTGGCTTCTGGGTGATTTTGCCGGAGAGCTTGCCGTAGGCGACCATTGAGCCGGTGAAGGTCACGCCGCCGATCAGCACGGAAAGAAAGGTGACGACGGCGACAAAAAGGGACGTGTCCGGCTGCTGGTGGTATTCCGCCCAAGCCAAGGTGAGGCTGGACAGGCCGCCGAAGCCGTTCAGCACGGCCACCATTTCCGGCATTTCAGTCATTCCCACCTTGACCGCCAGCAATGCACCGACCGCGCTGCCGATAAGAATGCCAAGGATGATCCACTTGTAATCCAGCCCGTTGCTCAACATCGCCGCGACCACCGCGATCAGCATTCCGACCGAGGAGAGCAGGTTGCCCTGCCGGGCCGTGGCCGGAGAACTCATCATCTTCAGGCCGAAGATGAACAGGATGGCCGAGATGACATAGACAAAGTTGATGAGCAGGTTCACTTGCCGCCTCCTTCAGTCTTCGCTTCCTTCTTCTTGAACATCTTCAGCATCCGGTCTGTGACCATGTAGCCGCCGACCACGTTGACCGCCGCGAAAGCCACTGCCAAGGTGCCGAGCAGGGCGGAGAAAAACGGATCCTCAACCTGCAAGGAGGCGATGGCCCCGATCATCGGGATGCCGGAGATGGCGTTCGAGCCGGACATCAGCGGGGTGTGCAGGGTGGACGGCACTTTGGAGATCAGCTCAAAGCCGAGGAAGATCGCCAAGACAAAGACAAAGGTCAGATACACCGGTTCCATTTCCATTTCATCCTCCTCTCACTTGTTGATGATGCTTTTGTACATCTCGCTGACTATCTCGCCCGCATGGGTGATCAGCGCACCCTTAATGATCTCGTCATTGCGGTTCAGGTTGAAGACCTTGGTCTGCTTGTCCCAGAAGTGCTCGACAAAGTTGCCGAGGTTGGACGAATACATCTGGCTGGCGGTCTCAGCGAAGCGGCCCGGCAGATTGCCGAAGCCAAGCACACGTACTCCGCTGATCTCGGTGATCTTGTCCACCTCAGAGCCTTCCACGTTGCCTCCGCTCTCCACGGCCATGTCAATGACAACTGAGCCGGGCCGCATCTCAGCCAGCATCTTGCGGTCGATCAGGCGCGGCGCAGGGCGGCCAAAGAGCTGGGCCGTGGTGATCACGACATCAGCGCGGGCGCAGGCCTTCGTCATGCCCTCCTTTTGCAGGGCGAGCTGCTCCGGCGTGAGGGCCTTGGCGTAACCGTCCTTGGTCTGGCCAGTCTCGCCGAGATCAATCTTGACGAACTTCGCGCCGAGCGACTTGACCTGCTCTTCGACCACAGGCCGCGTGTCAAAGGCCTCGACCACCGCGCCCAGCCGCTTGGCTGTGGCAATGGCCTGCAAGCCGGCCACGCCCACGCCGATAATAAAGACCCGCGCCGGTTTGATCGTGCCTGCGGGAGTGGTCATCATCGGAAAGATTTTGTCCAAATGCTCCGCGCCGAGGAGCACTGCGGCGTAGCCCGCAATATTAGCCTGCGAGGAGAGCACGTCCATCTTCTGGGCCAAGGTGCTGCGGGGGATCATCTCCAAGCTGACTGCTGAGATGCCAGCCCGGCAGAGCAGCTCCACCAGCCCGGCCTCGTTGAAGGGGTCAAGGTAGCTGACATGAATGCAGCCCTGCCGCATCAGCTCGATTTCCTCTTTCGGCGGCTTGCGCAGGCGGAGCACCATGTCGGCGGACTGAAGCAGCTCGCGCCGCGAGGCAGAGACCGAGGCCCCGGCCTTCTCGTAGTCCGCATCCTCGAAACGGCAGCTCAGGCCCAGCCCGGACTCAACCGCCAGGTCTGCGCCCAGCTTGACCAGCTTTTCCGCTGTGGCCGGGATCAGGGGAATCCGCCGCTCCCCCGGACAGTTTTCCTTCATGACCGCAATTCTCATAAGCAGCTCCTTGGATTGGTGTGAACAGTCTGGTGAGGCGGCATTTGTCTGCGGCGCTTCATCACAGAGGGCTGTTACTTTTTACACGAAAAAGAGAGAAAGGACTATGCAAAACAACTAGGTGAGGCACGAGGGGCGGCAGACTGCGCTCACCGCCCGGCCCATTTCTGAAAGAAGCCGCTGCTGTCCCCGTCCTTCACCTGCCGCTCTGTCGCTGGTCTGGGGGTGACGGCTTCCGTCCATCTGCCGGGCTGCGGCTCAGGGCCTTCCAAGGCTGCCGGCGGCGGGTCCGCGTCATGCAGGGCAGGCTCGTGCCGTGCGCCCTCCCCTGCTCCGGCGCAGCAGAACTCTATGGGCACGCCGTTGGGATCAAAGGAGTACACAGCATGAAAGCTGCCGTGGTCGATCATGTCGGAACAAGGGAAGCCTGCCGCCTCCAGCCGGTCTTTCAGCGTCCAGACCGCGTCGGCGGAGTCCAGCTCAAAGGCGATGTGATCAAAGGCAAGCGGCCCGGAGACCGGGCGGCCATGCAGCTTCCTTGCCGCAGGCTGCGCACCCTCCCACTCAAAGAAGCTGAGGGCGGTTCCCTCGCCGACCTCAAAGAAGTACTGACGGAACCCGGACTCACCAAAGCCGCTGATCAGGCGCATCCCCAGCAGGTCGCGCCAGAAGCGGATGGTGGCCTCCATGTTCCCGGTGATCAGGGCGATGTGATGGATGCCTTTGAAGCGCATTGGTTCATCAGTATCTGAGCAGCGGCGTGCAGCCTCTGAAAATGGACGCGGCAGACCACGCAGGCAGCCGTCTTCAGGCTATTGTATGTGCATCCGCGATAAATTCCAAGCTGTTTCTCAGCTGCGCTCCGCTGCTTGGGCCGCTGGGCTTGTTTTTCCTCCCGGCGCAGGCTATAGTTGCATCCTCCGGCTTTTTTCCACAACATATTCCAGCTCTTTGCAGGAGGACACCATGCCCAGCATCTTCACCCCCGATCAGCTCACCAGCCTTTCCGCCCAGATTGACCAGCAGCTTGCCCAGCTGCGGGACGCAGCAGCATATGCCGAGTCCAAAGGCAATGAACCCGACAAGCAGGACATCCCAGACCGCCTGCCCGCGCAGTGGCGGGTCATTGCCATTGTAACCAAGGAAGAGCCGCGCAGCTTCTGGCAGCGGTTCAAGCAGGCTGCCCGCCGCGATCTCTGCGAGGAAGGCGGGGTGCTGCACACGCAGTGGAAGAAGTATGGCGACCTGAGCAACGAGGCCGTGCTACAGTCTTTCGGCGCAGTCCTCGCGGCAATGGGCTTTTCCGGCAATGTCTTACAGATGCTGGCCGTGGCCTTGGGTGTGATCGTCATACACCTTGGTTGCAAGGCGATCTGCGAGGAGCAGTGATCATGCCGCTTGAACTGCGTCTTGTCTTCCCTGACCCCACCCGCGCCGCTGTCCAACTACTGGATGATTCTCTGGAAGAGAGCGGATTCTTTCCTTTTGCCAATCCCCTCACAGGCAAGGACTTGGAGGAAATACGCTGGTACCTTGAAGACTACGGCACGCGCTATGCAGCAGAGCCGGATGACGAGCGAGCCGACAAGATGCGGGAGCAGCTCCGCGCTTGGGGAGCGAAGCTGTTCGAGGCAGTGTTTAAAGCAAACGACACTGCCTTGGGCTACTTTCTCCGCTTCCTACAGGCGAAGAAGCAGGGCCGTCTGCTGACCGTCGCTGCCAGCCACCCGGCAGTGCTCTCCTTGCCGTGGGAACTGCTACGTCCGCCGGGTGAGTCCTTTCTCTTTGCTGAGAACCCACGCATCGCTATCCGCCGGGGCTTGCCAGCCAGCGGATTAGGTCGTGAACCATATAGGCCCAAAGCCAAGGCTGTCCTGCGGGTGCTCTTCATCGTCAGCAGGCCAGAGGATGCCAGTTTTATCAACCCGCGCACTGATCCGCAAGCCGTGTTGAACGCCCTCGACATGCAAGAGCAGCAGCGGGCAGAGATCGAGTTCCTGCGGCCTGCCACGCTCACCGCCTTAGAGAAGCGGCTGCGTGCTGACGACCTGCCTGTAGTGGACATCATCCACTTTGACGGTCACGGCGCGTTTGACCGCAGCAGCAGTCTTGCGAAGCGGGAAGACAAAGCCGCCCTACCGCCCTACATGCAGGGCTTGCTGCGTGAAGCTGAGGAGCGGGGCGAGACTGCTCCGGCTGGCGGGCAAGGCTATCTCCTCTTTGAGAACGAGAGCGGCGGTAAGTTCTATGCTGAGGCCCGCATTCTGGGCGAGCTGCTTTTTCGGCAGCAGGTTGGCTTGGTCGTGCTCTCGGCCTGCAAGTCGGCGGAGATGGGCGAGGAGGACGCGATGAGCGGGGTTGCCGCCCGCTTAGTTCATGCGGGCATTCCTGCGGTGCTGGCTATGACCCACAATGTCTTGGTCAAGACCACAGAGGCCCTGTTTGCCGAGTTCTACTGCAGTTTGTTCAAGGGCAGCGCGACCGGCGCAGCCTTGGATGATGCCCGCGCTGACTTGCGCCGCAACCAGAACCGGGGCAAGCGGCTGCGCGGCACGGACGGTTGCGAGGAAGTGACCTTGGAGCTGGAAGACTGGTTCCTGCCTGCCCTATACCAGAACGGGGCGGACAAACCCTTGCTGAAGAAGCAGAAGGCCACAGACAGTCTGCCGCCCAAGCCAGAGCCGCTGCATAATCTGCCCAAGCAGCAGGAGTCCGGCTTCTTTGGCCGGAGCAGGGAGCTGTGGGAGATCGAACGTGCCTTTGCGGTGGAGAACTGCCGTCGTTACAGCATCACTGGCTTTGGCGGCCAAGGCAAGACCGCGCTGGCCTTGGAAGCAGGCCGCTGGCTGCTGCGCACCAAGCTCTTCAAGCGGGCCTGCTTTGTCAGCTATGCCGCCTATCAGGGCAGCGACCCGGTGAGCATGGCCATTAGCACGATGAGCGCGGCCTTGCAGGAGAGTCTGGTTGATGCGGCTGCTGCCGAGGCTGCTCTGAAGCGCGTGCCCACCCTGCTGATTCTCGACAACTTGGAGAGCTTGGCTGACGGGCGCGGGCTGGCCGAGCTGCTCGATGCCGCTGCCCTGTGGTCAGAGGCCGGGGAGAGCCGCGTCCTCCTCACCTCGCGGCAGCCGGACTTTGCTCATCCCAGCTATCCGCTCGCGGGCAGCTATGCTCATCGGCACTGGCCCTTGCAGGGACTGCGCGAGGACGATGCCGTGGCTTGGTTTGACGAGCTGCGCCGTCTGCCGCCCAAGAGCAGGCTGAAGCGGCCCCGCCGCGATGTGCTGATCAGGCTGTTTGAGCAGGTGGACTTTCATCCCCTGTCCATCAGCCTGCTGGCCCAGCAGCTCAAGGAGCGCGCCGCCTCTGATGTGGGCGAGCGGCTGGAGGC
>NZ_JBLWEP010000105.1:0-8513 GCF_048287355.1 Candidatus Electronema sp. TJ | reverse complement strand
TTGTCGCCAATCTCCCGGCGGATGCTCAGGCTCTGCTCCAGATACTTCAGGGCGGCAGCGTAGTCACCCCGCGCATCGTAAATCTGGCTGATGTTGTTCAGCGTCGTGCCTTCGCCTGCCTTATCGCCAATCTCCCGGCTGATGCTCAGGCTCTGCTCCAGATATTCCAGGGCAGCAGGGTAGTCGCCCCGCGCTTGGTGACTTAGGCCGATGTTGTTCAGTGTCGCGCCTTCCACCTCCTTGTCGTCAATATTCCGGCTGATGCGCAGGCTCTGCTCCAGATACTTCAGGGCAGTGGCGTAGTCGCCCTTAGCATCGTAAATCTGGCTGATGTTGTTCAGCGTCGCGGCTTCCCCTGCTTTGAAGCCAATCTCCTGTCTGATGTTCAGGCTCTGCTCATAGAGAGCCAGTGCCTCCTTGTACTTGGCGATGCGGTCAAGGTCATAGCCTGCGCTGTGCAGATACAGCGAGCGTTCCTGCTGCTTGTCATCCGGCAGCAGGGCAGCGGCCTTCTGCCAGTAGGCAGCAGCCTTGGCGTAGCGCAACTGCACACGTTGCAGGCGGGCTTGGTCGGCATTGGTTGCCGCAGCGGAGATACGCCGCTTCTGGGCTGCTTCCATGTCGCTCTTGGCATTTGCCTCAAGCTGCTCAAACGCCTGCACGTCGCGGGCCTCAGCTTCGTCCAGCAGCTTCTCCGCCTTGGCGTAGTCGCCCGCCTCAATGGCCTGCTTGGCCTCCGCCTTCAGCCGCTGCACCTCCGGGTCTGCGGACTGCACGTTCTCCAGCCGCGCACGCAGCTCCTTGTACTGCGTGGCGATCTCCCGCAGCTTGCTGTCCAGGTCGCCCAGAGGAACCTGCTGCTCCTCCATGATCCTGAAGAAGCTGGCAAGGGCGGAGTCGGTGACTGCGAGCTTGCCAGCAAGCTCCTCAAGGCGTTGCGGGGGAATGACGCTGTTGTTGTACGTCACCGTGACATTGCCGCCTGCAACGGTGTTGCCGCTGCCCCATATCTTCTGGAGGAGCTTGCTACACATCATCGCGCCTCTCGACCTTCACATCACCGGTGCCGAC
Source organism: Candidatus Electronema sp. TJ (assembly GCF_048287355.1). NCBI lineage: Bacteria > Pseudomonadati > Thermodesulfobacteriota > Desulfobulbia > Desulfobulbales > Desulfobulbaceae > Candidatus Electronema > Candidatus Electronema sp. TJ. The sequence goes on along the minus strand of NZ_JBLWEP010000105.1, from coordinate 7,442 downwards.
CACGATGTTGTTATTCCCCTTCACAGTCTGTGTTACCCCACTGCCTTTGCGGAACAGAGGAGCAAACAGCTTGGTGATGAGAAAGTACAGGACACCGAGTGCTGTCAGCCCGGTTCCGCTCCAAGTCACTTCGGGGTGATCCTTCAGATACTGTAGTATATTAGCAAGCTGTTCCATATAACTTCCTCCGGTCATAGCAGTCGTTCCGGTTAAAGGTTCCGTTATACACCGCGCCGAACTGGTCGCCTATGGCGATGTTCTGCGGCCCGCCGTGGCTGTCGAAGTGGTTGGTCATGCGTTCTCCTTGCCGCCACCGCACCTATGCACCCTCTATGTACTCACGAGGTGTCAGGATGGTGATGGCTGCTGTCTTGTAATCCTGCACATTCCGGGTGATGAGTATGCCTATCTTGTGCTCCAGCGCGGTGCAGTATTGAATCGCGTCTTCAAAGTCGGCAAAGTCTGAAGCAAGGGCCAGATCAATGACGCGCTCTCCGCAGTTCAGCACCCTGACAAGCGACCGGAGCTTCCTGATGGACTGCGCTGCCTTCTCCCGGCCAAGGTGCTTGCTGAGGATGTAGAAGATGTTGGCAATGACAACCGGCGAGGTGGAGGCTGTCAGCTCCTTGTTCTGAATCCTGAGGAAGAGCGCAGCTGCGGGGGCGAAATGCGGCTCGCGCTGTGTCAGCAGGTCAAGGATGACATCTGCATCCAGAAAGACCTTAGCCCGCTTCATCTGTACTTCTCCTCGAGATGAGCAGCATACGCGCTCCTGCTCTCATCCACGTCCCTGTCTTTCAGCAGGCCAGCAAGCTCGCCCACAACGCCTGTCAGCCGTTGCTCCTGGACAGTCGCCTTCTCCAGGCCAAGATGCTGCCGCAGGGTGTCCAGCACGAACTGGCTGACGCTCTTCCGCGCTGCTGCGGCCCGCTCTTGCAGCAGGGCGGCAAGCTGCTCGTCAATACTCTGTATGGATAATGATGCCATGATGTGTTCCCTCCTGTTCAATGCGCAACATCCAGCCCCTATGGCTCCTGATACTTGGGGCAGCTTCTCTGCGTACCGCCGCCGCTGTCGAAGTGGTTGGTCATGGTCGTCCCATCATGCCGCTTCCAGCCGCTTCAGCCCGCTTACATCCACCCGCTTCTCCGCCTTGCCCAGATCAAACTGAAGCTGGAGCCGCAGCCAGCCCTCCGGTGTCCGCCCAAAGACCTTGGACAGGCGCAGCGCCATCTCTGGACTCACCCGGCTGCGGGCATTGAGCAGGGCGGAGAGCGTCTTCGGCTTCACCCCTAATGCCTTGGCTGCTTCCGTCACGGTCAGCTCCAAGGCCTCTACGCAGAACTCCCGGATGATCTCTCCTGGATGCGGCGGATTGCACATTCTCATGGCTGCCTCTCAATGATAGTCTTCGTAATCAACATCTGTGGCATCAGCGTTGCAGAACCGGAACGTCACCCGCCAGTTCCCGCTGACCGCAACAGACCACGTTCCCTCCCGGTCTCCCCGCAGCGGATGCAGGCGCAGGCCGGGCAAGTTCATATCTTCAGGGCTGTCCGCAGTCTCGGCGCATGTTCCGCCTGAATGCCCGCGCTGCTGCCCGCCTTGAACAGCTTCTCAAGCCCTTTGTGCCTGAATTTGACAATCATGTCCCTACGGCTCCTGATACTTGGGGCAGCTTCTCTGCGTACCGCCGCCGCTGTCGAAGCGGTTGGTCATGGTCGTATATACCCCCACTGCCTGAACTGCTCCTGCAAGGCCGGGTCGTCCTTGAAGGCAAGGTAGTACAGATACTCAGGGGCAATGTCCAGCGTGTCGTCCCAGACCAGCGCGCTGTGCGCCACCTTGAAGCTGCGGAAGGCTGCCTGCTCCCGCAGCCGGGCGAAGACAGGCCGCCTGTCGTTGCAGACAAGCGGCGCTAAGTCCGCCGTGCCAGCCTTGCCATCACTGAACACCAGATGGACAGCATAGTTGCCTGCGTATGCTGCCTGTTGCACTTCCAGCATGGTGCCTCTCCTATACCAATGGGTTGATCTTGCGATGCTCGCCGGTCTCGCTGATGCTGTTCCAGTTGGAAAGCAGCTCGTCCTGATGCTCCTGCGCCCACTCGACTACTAAGCTCATCACCCGCGCAGGCAGTCTGCCCTCCAGCAGGCCCAGCGTCTTAATGGCAATCGCTGCTTTGTGCTCATTGTACTCGGCATGGAAATGGGGCGGGTTGTGCTCGTTGAAGTGCATGTAGATGATGATGCCAAGGAAGCGGCTTAGCTCAGGCATGGATATTCCCCTTGTCTGCGGCAGTCATACGCTCTCTGTGATGCCATGATGTCTTCCCTCCTGTTCAATGCGCAACATCCAGCCCCTATGGCTCCTGATACTTGGGGCAGCTTCTCTGCGGAGTATACTCCTTGTAGGCCGGGTCGTCATAGCGTTCATGGCAGGGCAGGCACAGCCCCACCCGCAGGATGCGGCGCAGCTCCTCGGCGTTGAAGGGGCGCAGGTCGGGCCGGGACCCGTGCTGGAGCTGCTGGCCGTCTATGGTGACAAAGGCATCCAGCGGCACGGTGCGGCCTTGCAGGGTCTCCACGCCCTGATCCACCGGGTGGAACGCCCACTTGCCGTCCTTCTTCGTCACTGTGCCCTGGCCCAGGCCGACGGTCTTGGTCGAGGCGTGGCAGTCGGCGCAGGGCCTGCCCTTGGCCTGGGTGGTGTGCGGGTTGATGGCGGCCATGGTGAAGCGGTTGAAGCCGCCCTCCACCTTGCCGTCCTTGCCGATCAGCGTCACCACGTCCTGGCAGCCGGGCGTGACGATCACCACCTTGTCCTTCCACACCGCCAGCATGGGCTGCTCGTAGCGGATGTAGGAGCGGCCTTCCTCCCACGCGCCCGGCGTTTCCTTCAGGCTGAGCTTGTCTAAATGGGTGTCGCTCAGGTCGCGCTTGACATGGCAGCCGTAGCACTGCGGCACCCAAGTGGCGTGGCAGGCCACGCAGGACAGCCGCTGGTGGCCGGGATAGGCGCAGGCATCCTGCTTGGGCGGGCGCAGCGGGCGGATCTCGCCGTCGTTGCGGCCTGTGAGGACGAACGCGCCCTCCTTGCCCTTGCTGATGTTGGTGACCTTGCGGCCCTTGCGGGTCAGGCCCGGCTCGGCTGTGTGGCAGCCCTCGCAGCTGATCTCCAGCTGCTCCTCATAGTGGGCGTACTGGGTGCCGTCGCCCATGATCTCCTCGCGGGTGTGGCAGTCTATGCAGGACATGCCTTTCGTGTGGTGCACGTCCTCGGCGATCTCCAAGTAGAAGCGTCCGCCCGGCAGCTGCTTGGAAGACGGCTTGCCCTTCTCGTAGGGCGTGCCGTAGCCTTCGCCCTCGAACATCCCAGCGTAGGAGATGCCGATGCGGCCGGAGCGGTTGTGGCAGCGGACGCAGTTCTCGTCCGGCACCTTCTTGCTGATCTGCGGATGCGGCTTCTTGCCCTGCTGCCGCTTCTCGTCGAAGGACGTGACCGTGGTGCGCACATCACCCTTGGCCGGGATGTAGTGGCAGGCCGAGCAGCCGCCGCCTTTCTCGTTGAAGAACTTGGGTGCGCCGGGCAGGTCGTTCTTCTGCTTCCAGAGATGGCAGGTGGCGCAGAGCTTGCGGAAGTAGTCCAAGGCCAGCGAGTTCTCGCCGCTCTCCAGCAGCTGCTCCACGGTGATGGCCGCGTTCTGCGTGTCGCGCTCGCCCCAGTAGTAGAGCAGGGTGGAGAGGATGCCCCGGTTGGTGGCCATGAGCGAGTTCTTCACCTTGCGCACGTCCGCCGGGTGGCAGCCTTCCTTGCCGCAGCTCTTCTCCGCTACGCGCAGGTCGCCGGGATTGAGGACCATGCCCTTGTGCGCCTTGTCCTTGTCAATGGCCGCCGCGTCGCCGAGATGGCAGGGCGAGCAGCCGATCATCGTGGCGGCATGGGCAGGGTCGGGCTGCTCGTCCTTGTGGCAGGACAGGCACATTTCAAGAAAGCCGGCAGTGGTGACTTCAATCTGCTCAGGCCGCTCGGTCTGCCGCTCCTGCCAGGCTAAGTAGCCGGTCAGGGCAAGGACAGCGAGCGCGGCGACCAGAAGGGAAAAGGAATTGCGGGGCGCGGACATGGAGTGTTTGCACGAAGAAGTGGGTGGATGAATTGCCCCACTATACCCGGTGTGCGGCAGGCTTGGCAACTGCGGACAGGCAGGCGGGCAGGTTTGCCGCGCATCACGCAGCTTGCCCGCAAGGACAGGCAACCGCAGCAATTCCTTGACAAAGGCTGCGTATTCTTTTAGGATGAGCTTCTGTTTGTGCCGAAACCGGCGCCTCTGCTGACTGATCGCCGGGAGCTGGGAGCATCAAAGAAGAAAACTGGTTCTGTGGTCAGTCAGCATGCAGCCGTTATATGTGGTCGAGAGCAACGGGAGGAGGAGCAATGGGAGCGAAGAAGAATTGCTGGGATTTTAAGCAGTGCGGACGGGGGCCGGGCGGCCCCAAGGTCGCTGAGTTCGGGATATGTCCGGCAGCGGACGAGCAGCGCGCGGACGGCGTTCATGAGGGCAAGAACGGGGGACGCTGCTGCTGGGTTGTTGCGGGCACTCTCTGCAAGGGCGCAGAGGCGCAGGGATCCTATCTCGAGAAGTTCTGCAGCGACTGCCACAACTGCGAATTCTACAGCGTCGTCAAACGGGAGGAGGAGCCTAATTTCAAGATTGGCATGACCATCCTCAAAGAGATGAAGAGCCGCAGCAAGTAAGCGGAGGTGGAAAAAGGAAAAGGCCGTGACCCAAGGGATCACGGCCTTTCTCTTCTTCAGAGGAAGAAATCAGTTCTTCGCTTGTCCTGCTTCCTGGTGATGAAAGTCCTTCAACGCGCTGACTTCTTTTTCCAGCTTGTCGGTTGAGGCCAGCACAATCACTGGCAGGGCGTTCTCCTGCACACCAAGGTAGAATTCCTTGGCCACCGGCCAGAACTGGTTGATCTTGGCCACGCTTTCCTTGGCGTGGTCAGGGTAGCGGCCATAGCTGTTGATCTTGGCCAGGCCCTTCTCAAAGTCCTCCACCGCCTTTTGCAGCTGAACCACGTTGTTATAGTCCTTGAAGCCGGCCTTGTGGGCGATGTAGTATTTGTTGACCCGCTCCAGCTGAAAGAGCTGGTTCTCCAGTTCCGCCAGCATTCCGGCTTCCCCGGTTGTTCCTTTGCCGTACACGCCGGAGAGGAAATCCGCGCCTTCCAGCAGAGACTCGCTGAAGTCGATCATCAGTGCGCCGGTCTCCGGGCTGTAGGGCTTGGCCAAGGTTTTATCCAGCTCATCGCGGGTGTAGGAAAGGAAGATGGCGATGTTTTTCTCTTCCTTGCTGTTCCCTTTTATGCCTTCATGCAGTTTGAGGATATCTTTCTTGAGCTGGCTCAGGCTCTCCTGCAAGTCGTTCTCCGCATGATCGGCGCGGATATCCATGTGCTTGTAGAAATAGGCCTTGGTGATCTTCTGACTGATGATGCCCACATTTTTGGCAGACTCCATCATTTCCACATCGACGTTCGCCATCGCTTTGCTGACAGGCAGGGCGCAGAAAATTGCCGCAGCCGCGAGAACCTTCAGAAATGCTGTTTTCATGCTGCCTCCTCCTCTTTTGCCTGCATGATTGCTGTGAACTTGTCAAACCAACCCTGTTTGTCATCCGCCACCGGAGTGAAGTAACCCGACACGCTGCCTTCAACCAGCTTCTGCTCCATTTTCAGGATTTCCCGCAGCGCGTCAAAAATCTTGCTGGCGTTCTCCTCTGCGACAGAGGGCATGAAACGGCCCGACTTGCTCTTGGCCAGCACACTGAAGGCGATGAAGTCCTTTTCGGTGCCTTTCAGCTTCTCTTTGATTTCCTTGGAAACCAGCTTCTCGTCAGCAGCAAGCAGTTCTTGATAGATTTTCTCGGTCTCATCCACCGTCTGCTTGACTTCTTCTTCATAGTTGGCATCAGCGACACCCCACGCCTTCATCAGATACAAGGCGGCCATGCGCTGTGATTCCAATCCCAGCTCGGCAACCAGCACCACATCATGCTCGCCCTTGATGCCAGTGTCTTTAGCCAAATCTTCAGCCACCTGCTCACAGCGCACGGTGTATGCCTCCACCTTCTTGCGCAGCTCGCTCATTTTTGCTTTGTCCGGGGTCTTCTCAAATTCCGGTTTGAGTTCAGTCCAAGATTTTGCCACCTCGTCAACCTCGGCTGTCAGTTTGTCATTCAGCTTGTGGCTCTTGAGATCGTTGAAATATTTGTCCACTGTCTTAATGTTTTCATCCAGATCCTTTTTGGGATCGTGGTAGGTCACGCCCATGCCGACCAGCGCGTAATCTTTAAGAATCCGCTGGGAATACATGCAGATGTCGTCAATTTCCTTCACATCCTGCGCTGAGGCGTTGGCCGACACTTCCGAACAGAACATCGTCAGCGCGGCGGTCAGCATGTAAAAGAATTTTTTTGATGCAAGCTGCTGGTTCATAACTTTTTCTCCTCCAGATGAATTATTCAGCACAGAACGGCTAACTGCCGCTCTGCTGTTCCAAGCATAAGCTGGCTGTTTTGGCTTATGCCAAAATCGTGCCAGTATTTCAGAAACATTGTTGAGCGCGTGTTGAGTTAATTGATTTTATTTAAAAATATTTTTTATTTTTATGCCATTGACGATGACAATGTTTCCCGTTCAACAGGAACTGTGTAATAATTACTCAGTTGCCGACGTGAGAAGCAATTATTACACAGATGTTTCCTCCCTGAAACGACCTCTTCGCCGCAAATTCTTCTGCACAGGCAAGCTGATGCCTCTTTGTGGCACACTGAAAAAGTAATTTCTCCGCAAAAACAAAGGAGGCAGATCAGGAGGTCTGCCTCAGAAAATCTGATACGTTTTTACTCAGCTCAAGCTTCGTCGCTGCGCCACAGGCCGCTGTCGTCGGAAGCTTTGTGGCGGTCAGCGGTTCAAAGAATAGGGCGAAGCCGTGCAGCTCCTTTAGCATCAATTGCCTGTCTGGCAATCTGCTGCCGCTCCGGCGCAATGCTGGCCGGAAAAGCATCTTTTTTATTGATTTTACTTGTAAATTATTTTTATAAATATTTTATTGACGATAACAATATCTTTCGTTCAACAGAAACTGGGTAACAATTACTCACTGCTGGCATAAAATTGTATAATTATTACACAGATGGTTCTGTCTGAAACGACACCTTCGCCGCAAATTCTTCTGAACAGGCAAGGTGATACCTCTTTGTGGCATGCTGAAAAAAGTAATTTCTCCATAAACACAAAGGAGGCAGACCTTCCGGTCTGCCTCCTTTGTGTTGTAGTCGGAGCATCATGAAATGACCATGCGCTGTCATTCCGGCCGAAGGGAGGAATCTCCTCAGGATCAGGGGATTTCCCGCTCCGCCCGAAAGGACAGGAGGC
>NZ_JBLWEP010000104.1:0-8577 GCF_048287355.1 Candidatus Electronema sp. TJ | reverse complement strand
AGGCTGCGACCTTCTTAATTCCTGTCAGCACCCGTCCTGCGGCCATGCGCAGCCAAGTACCTTTGTTTAGAAGCTCAACCGCGCCTTGAAGATCGGAAACAGTTTGCTTGAGACCAGCAACATGGTATTCCAATGAATCATTTTCAGCGGCAAGTTCATCCAGCCTTGCCGAGAAAGCAGCTAGACGTTCCTCAAGTTGAGCGGCTTCGTCTTTGGTGAAAAAGTCATTTGCCTCCTGCCCAAGGCCAGCCAAGTGTTCTTCAAGCTGCTTGCGCAGCATGTTGACCTCTTTTGCGAGCGGATTCGATGCGATGAGTTCCTCACGCACCCGGTCAGCCCAATCTTGCAAACGATTACATACAATATTAAGATCTTCACATCGAAAGTCTTCAACAAGAAGAAATTTAATCCCAGGGGATTCTTCTGTTAAGAACTTGTCATTACTGTGGTAAATATTTTTCGCTACAAACTTAAATCGAGCGTCGCCAAGGAATTTAACCTCAAAGACTATTGCCTGTTTTTCAGTATCTTTAAAGATGATATCAAAGTTTGACAAGCCAAAATACGTTTTTTCGAGCAAATCATATATCTCTTGTTTAACAACAGCACGCAACATGATTATTCTCCGTCATCTAATTAAATATGCAAAGAGCCTTTTTACCCGCTCTTTCGCTCCAATTCGCCAAACATTACCACCCACCTGCGAAAAATCAAGCCAAAACCTGTCCCCCTCACGCCGCAGCTGCCCGGCATGACAGAAAACGCTCTGGCAAACTGCTCAAACCAGCTCCTCATGGCGTTCAATGCGCGGCAGCTGTGACTTAATGGGAATCAGATCAGGCTCGATCTGCCGCACATCAAACGTAATCCGCCGCTCCTTGTGACATCATCCGCCGCCCGTGGAACTTTGTTTATGCCGAAAAGTTATATTCTTGCATCTTTTTCAGTTCCATCCGCCAAGCAGCACCACCCACCTGCAAAAAATCAAGCCAAAACCAGCCGCCCTTACGCCGAAACTGCCCGGCATGACAGAAAATGCTCTGGCAAACTGCTCAAACCAGCTCCTCATGGTGTTCAATGCGCGGCAGCTGCGGCTCAATGAGGAGCAGATCAGGCTCGATCTGCCGCACATCAAACTTGATCCGCCGCTTCTTGTGACACCATCCGCCGCCCGTGGAACTCTGTTTACGCCAGACAAAGCGCGATGCGTGGCAGACAAAGTTTGAACGGCAGCGCATCACGCTCTGTCTGCGGCACATCGACTTCATTCTGTCGCGGATCAAGTCTTGTCAGGAGCAGATCAAGCGTGACGCGCACCGGATGCAGCGCGTTGTCCTGCGGATTTTGCGCCTGTTCCGGCGGCTTTGGCGGGCTTGGCCGCAGATTTCAGCAGCAATTACTCTCGCAAAGGCGGAGCAAGCCTCCGCCCTTGCGCCTCCGCGCTCAATCAATGTCCAAATACATGGCCGGGCTGGCCTGATTGCCCCGCTCCAGCTTTTTGATCGCCTCATCGGTCTCGTTGGTGAGGCGGTCCATCTCCAGCACAGTCTTGGCCATCTGCGGCAGGGCCTCCTGACGGAAGCGGGCGATGTCATTCAAGGCGGCGTGGATGTCAGCGAAAGCCTGCTTGAGCACCTGAATGTCTAACTGGCTGGTTGAAGCCTGCTTGTGGATCTCCGTGCCCTGCTCCTTCAGCCGACGGGCCGTGTCGCCAATCAGCTTGTTCGTCGTCTCATTGACCGCCTCGATCTTTTTCAGGACAATGCGCTGATTGGCCAAGGCCAGAGCCACGGTCACAGCCACATTGAGGGCGTTGACCGTCACATTGACCGCCCTGCTCACGCCACGGATCAGCTCTTTGTTGTTGCGGATGATGATCTCAATCGCCAGAACCGCCTGTTGATTGACAGCCAGCTGCTGCTGCAAGTCCATCAGCCGCTGCCGGAGCGGAAAGAGCAGCTCCTCCTTGATGAAGCCGCTGCGCGGGTCGTCGGAAGGAATCTCCTGCTCCGCAACCAGACTGAGCTTTGTGTCCACCATCATCCCCAGCTCAATAGCTTTGCGCAGCTTGTGCGTGTCGAGGCGGAGCTGCTTCTGGTCGTCAAGCAGGGTGATGTTGTCGCGCTTGAGGGTGTCCGCGCCAGTTTGCAGCGAGCGGAAAATTGCGTCCAGCACGGTCTGTGCGCTCTCGAACTGGAGGAAATAGCGTTTCAGCGGCGTGCCCACGCCGGGAATCGTGCCCAAGAGACGGGCGAACCAGCCGGGATTGAGATTGAATTTCTCCGGGTCCAGCTCGTCCACCTTCATATTCAGGTTGACCAAGGCGTTCGCCACCTCGCCGCCGTCCTCGCCCTTCTGCGCCAGCTTGCGGATCGGCTCGCGCAGCATCGCGCTGCGCAGGGCGGAATCCTTCTGGGCCTTTGCGCCGAGATTGTCAATGGCCGCGACATGCTGCTGACGCACTTCCAGCTGGCCAGCGTCTTCCGGGTTGAAGGACAAGATCCTGGCCGCGAACTCCGCCGCCATCTTCTCCAGCTCCGGGTCGGCTGTCTTGACTTCCAAGCGGGCCGGATCAACCAGCCCAAGCTCCGCGCTCAACTGCCGCTCGTCCACTTTGACCAGCGCGTTCTCCTCTTTTGTTTCCAACATGCGGGTTCCTCCTGAGTTTAGTACTGTTTGGCGCGGGCCGCCACCTGCTGCAGCTGGGTGATGGCGGTTTCCAAGTCCCCTTTGGCCAAGGGGCGGTCCGTGGACATCGCGGCGACTGCCGCCGCTGTCTCCTGAATCGCAGTCATCGCCTCTTCGTTGGCAGTGAGCAGCTCGTTGACCTGCTCCAGCTGGCTTATGCGTAGCTGCCGCCGCCGGAGCAGCGTCTCACGCTCCTTGCGGTCCGCCTCAGAAAGGCTGGCTGCTCTGTCCAGCGGCCTGAGACATTTTTCAATATACACAAGGTCAATCCCGCCGACGCTCTGGAGCAGCGAGGCGATGCGCCGGAGATTGTCAAAGCCGCCCAGCTGCACCTGCTCCGCCGCGCCGAGAAAACGTCCGTAGGACAGCTCGCCCGGCTGGAATTTCTCTGTCAGCAGACGGCGCAGCTTGTCCACCTTGTCGCGCAGCCGGTCGAGCTGCTCAACAGCCTGCCCGGCATGATCTTCCGCGCCAGGCACTGTCCGCGCCTGCTCCAGCTCGCGGCGCAGCCCTTCGAGGGCCTGCCTCTCCTGCTCCCGGAGCTGCCCGGCCAATTCTTGCAGATAGCGGGCAGACAGGGCCTCGCCCCGGAAGAAAATGTTGACCACCGCGCTGGTCATGCCAAGAGCGAGTCCGCCGAGGGTCGCCAGATACAGCAGCGGCGTGTTGAAGAGATAGGCGGCGAATCCAAGCGGCAGGCCTAGGGCAGGAGGGTAGAGCGTGAGCCAGTGCGTGAGGCCGTGCCGCAGCACATGCCGCCGCATCGCGCCCTGGCTGTAGTCGTGGAGGTTGGGCTGAAGATCGTGCTCGTTCATGCGTTCAAACGCTGCGGTCAGCCGCAGGCCGCCTCCCCTCCGCTGTGTTTGACAAAGCGGCTGATTGTATATACAATGAACCATGCGTTACGAATGGAACGAAGGCAAACGCGCCGCCAATCTTGCCAAGCACGACGTTGATTTCGGCAAAGCGGAAGATTTTGATTGGACAAGCGCAATCGAAGCAAGAGATCATCGTTTCGATTACGGCGAGGAGCGATGGATTGCGCTCGGCATGATTGGCAGCCGTCTTCATGTGCTTGTTTACACCATCCGGGGCGGCAGCATCCGCCTCATCAGCTTGCGGCGGGCCAATGCCCGCGAAAGAGAGCATTATGAAAAAACAAAAGCCTGAGCATGTCTCCCAAGCGGATTGGGATGCGGTTGACTCCCCGCCGCTGGACAGCTCTTTTCTGGCCAAGATGAGACCGGCGGCTGCGGAGCATCCTAGCTTTCCGCCAAAGGTGCGCGGCCCTCAGGCGCAGGTGAAAAAAACGCCGATATCTATCAGGCTTGATGAAGCGGTAGTCAGCTCCTTCAGGGCCACAGGCCGGGGCTGGCAGTCGCGTGTCAATCAGGTGCTGCGGGACTGGCTCAAGGAGCACGGCAACGCAATCTGAGACAGTCACATGTCCTCCCTTGCCAGCACCAGCTCGACTCTCGGCAGGCGGTACTCATAGGCCCGCAGCGGCTCGCCGGGCAGCTGCGCCAGCGGCTTGGTTCCGCCCAGCCCCAGAGGCCGCAGCCGGTTGGAATCAAGGCTGTGGGTGATTTGCAGATAGCGGCTCACCGCTTCCGCCCGCTCCAAAGAGAGGCGCAGGTTTTCCTCCGGGTCGCCGCGCAGGCCGGTGTGGCCCTTGATGAGAATGCGGAAATGGGGATAATGACTGAGCCGCTCCGCCGCCGCGTCAACGGTCTGCTTGCCGAGGATGTTCAGCTCCGCCGTGCCTTGCTGAAAGACGACCGGATCAAGCTTCAGGGTGCCAACTTCTTTCAGCGCGGCCCAGCCCGCCGCGTCCAAGGGCGGAAAGGCCGCCGTGCCCGCCTGCGCGGTCTTGCCGCCAGTGAAACCTGCTGTTCCGGCGGCAAGCAGCTCTTCGAGGAAGGCCCGGTTGGTCAGCCGGTAGGGATTGCCGTCCGGCACCGGGCTGGCAGAGAAATCGCCCGCATTGACGAGAATCTCCGCCGCCGACTCAATCGCCGCGATCAAGCCTTCCTCGCCGCCGTTCAGACCGAACCACTGCTCGCCGTTGTCCGCCAGCGAGGCCCAGCTCACGCCCTTGAGCATCGAACTGACTTCGTTTTCCTTCAGCCCGGTCTCCTCGCGGACATGACGGATCAGCAGGGCCTCGTCCTGGCGGTATTTGCGCAGCGTCTTGAAATAGGAGGAGAGGAGGAGCTTGACGAGCTGGGGATTCTTCTGCGCGAATTCGCGGCGGACCAGCAGAATGTCCACGATCAGCCGCTGCGTGTCCTCGGTGCCGAGCAGCTTGATGATGCCCGGCTGCTGGAGGGCCTTGCTGACATCCGGCTCCCACAGCACGGCGACATCGGTCTTGCCGGCAAGCAGGGCGGCTTTGGCCTGCTCGGAGCCATTCACCGCCAGCCGCAGCGGACCGGGTGGCGGATGCAGTTCCGGCGCGTTGAAATGATCCGCCGCCGCCTTGGCTAAATGCTCGCTGGGGCTGGCCGGAGTGAAAGCGACCTTCACATCCATCTTGCCCTTGAGATCGTCAAGCCCAGCCACCCTCTCTTGACGCGCAAGGATCGCGTCTCCGCCTTTGGATTCATCCAGCACGGCGATGATGATGCCGGGATAGTTGAACCGCCCGCCGTTGAGGAGGTAGGAATCCACTGTCGCCACAGCGAAATCCAGCTCGCCTTTCTCCAGCCGCTCCATCCGGCCCGGATAATCAGCCTTGTCGTCCTCCACAGCCAGCAGCCAGCCCGCCTGGCGCAGGGCGGCCTTCATCTCCGGCGAGCGGAGAGGGAAATAGCCGATCCAGCTGTCCGCCGCGACGCGGATCTTGCCCTGCAAATCCGCCGCGTCGCTCGTCTCCTGCTGCTTGCGGTCAAGAATGCGCGGCAGCAGCAGCCAGACTCCGTAGGTGAGAGCGGAGCCGATGAGCATCAGGAGCAGTGCGCCGATCAGTCTGGCCTTCATTGCGCGTCAAAGGTGGCTGCGTCAAAGGTTTCCGCCTCAGCCAGCACATCGGCCAAGCCTTGGCGCAAGGCGGCGGGATTGTCCGCCGCCTTGTACACGGTGCGGCCCGGCATGTTGAGGCTGTGATTCGTGCCGATGCAGAAGCCAATGGTGTGCAGCTCCACCGGAGTGCTCTCCAGCATCCAGCGCACCGCCGCGTCCGGCTCTTGGCCGGGGCTGGCGTAGCCGTCCGTCACCACCACCAAGACATAACGGCCATAGCCGAGCTGGCGCACAGCCTGCTTCTCCAGCGCGGCATAGCCTGCTTTGACCGCGTCCTTCAGTGGCGTGTCGCCGGAGGCGTAAGCAGCCTGCACTGCCTCAGCGAACTGCTGCCGGTTGCCTGCGCCCAAAGGCGCCAGCTCACGGATCTGGCCGTCATTGAAGATCAGCAGGCCGAGATTGGCATCCGCAGGAACAGCGGCGGCGAATTCTTTGATCGCGTCCTTGGCCGCCTCCAATTTGGTCTGGCTGCCGGAACATTGCTTGTCGAGCATCGAGCCGCTGCCGTCCAACATCACGTAATAATTGGCGGCGAGCAGATTCGGCACCAAGACTGTGTCTCCGCCAGGCGCGGGCGGCCACGGCGCGGCGGCAGGCTTGGAAACAGCATCGGCTGAAGGCGGCGGTGCGGCGGTCTGATTTGCCGAACGGCTTTGGGGAGCAGGGCTGCTTTTCTTTTGCGCCGGACGGTCTTCGCAGCCGAACAGCAGACAGGCGGCCAGCAGGAGCAGCAAGATTTTCAGGGCGTTCATTGTCAGCCCCCTTTACAGCGGTTTGAAAACTGAGGCTTCGGCTTCCAGCTGGATGATGCGGAACTCGACCCGCATATTGTCGCGCCAGGCCTGCTCGGTTTTGGGCGGACAGGGATCATCGCCGCAAAGGCCGCTTTTCGGTTTGGTGATGCCGTGGCCGATCACCGCGAACTGGCTTTCGTCTAAGGTCACGCCCTTGGCGGCGGCAAAGGTCATGATGCTCTCACGCACCGCGTTGGCCCGCGAAAGGCTGAGATTCTTTGCCGCCTGCTTGATCTGATTGAGGGCCATTTCTGTTTCCTGCCGCTTCTTCGCCTGAAGCCAGCCCATCGGGTCGGAATGCCCTTCGATGGTGATCACCGCGCCGCCGTAGGTTGAGGCCAGCTCGATGACCTTGTTGAACGCGTCGGCGTAGAGGTCAGCAGAGAACTGGTTCTGGTTGGGCTGAAAAAAGACCTCGAAGGAGAACAGCTCTCCCTCGGCTAAGCGGTCCTGCTGCTGCTTGCGCTGGATCACGCCCGCAACTTTGGCGGAGTCGAATTTCGGTGCCTCCACGCCTGCTGTGTTGCGCAGACCGTCCTTGAGCGCGTCGTAGCTGAAGTCCGCCGCCGCCAAGGGCGACTTCCTGCCGAGCAGGCCGAGCTTGACAAAGGCGTTCTGGGTCTGGTCGCGGAGATTGAGGAAATTGCGCGGATAATTGGGATCAGTGAAAAATTTGACATTGCCAGCGAAGCCGACAAACTCGCAGTCCGCCCGCAGCGACTCAGCATCAGCGGTCGCCGCCGGGCTGTCGAACAAAATCTGCGCCGAAGCCTTGACCGTCTCGGTGTATTCCTTCATCCGTGCGGACTTATTCTTGAGCAAATCGGCCAGCTGCTCCTCGCCCTGCATCAGGCCGTTGACGAACTTCTCCACCTCGGTGCGGCGGCTTTTGAAATAATCGGCCCGCACTGCGTACACATCAGCGATGATCCGGTTGGCGGTCTTGGTTGAGAGCAGAATCTCGGCACCTTTGACTGAACCTTCCGCGCCCGTGCCTGCTGTGCCGCCGGAAGTGAGAGCCATGCCGTCGGGAATGATCATCATCGCCGCGTCAATGCCGTCTTCACGGAAGGCTTCCGCCGGGGTTTCCGCTGTGCCGGTCAGATCTTTGACCCATTTGATGCTCACGTCGCTCATGGCCAGCCCGGCATCAGCCAGCACCTTGGCTAAATAATCTACATGCGGGCCGTAGGCTTGCAGGGCCACGGTCTTGCCTTTCAGATCCTTGGCGGTCTTGATCCCCGGCTTGACCACCAAGCAGTCGCCGCCGTTCGACCAAGTGAGCTGATAAATGATCACCGGCGCGGTGCGCGGGTCGCGGCCCAGCACCTCCGAAGCCATGCTCACCATGCCCATCGTACCGCGCAAATACGGCGTTTCGCCGCGCAGATAGGACTCAATCTGTTTCTTGAAGTCATCCTCGCGCACGAGCTGGAGCTTCAGGCCCTTCTTGCCGAAAATGCTGTCCGGCGCAGTCTGGGTCGCGTTGCCATTGGCGAGAATGGTCGCCTCGTCCCCGCCCCACGTGATCAGCGGCACCCGCACCGGTCCGCCAGGCTTGATGTCCTCAGCCGCCGCGCTGATGACCTTGGCCAGCGGCGGCGCGTCCACGTACTGAACCGCACGGGCGGGCGGGCCGCAAAGCATGAAGAGGAGAAAAACAGCATGGAAAAGCCTTTGTCGTCTCATGGCAAACACCCTGGCAAAGATTCAGAGTAAACGGCTCCGCATCGGCGCAGCTCGCCTGTACGCAACAGATTGGCACGCAAACCAGATGCTGTCAAGTTTTTTCGCAGGAAATATATGCAGATATGCTAAAAAAAACAGCGGCAGGCGACCGCAGGCTCTCATCTTTTCACAGCAACGCCTGGACATTCCCGCAGCAGCTCCTGTGGATCGGCTTTGAAACGCTCCCAAAACGGGAACGTGCGGCATTGCTCAGGTCGTTGTTCGTAAATGGAGCAGCGGCAGGAGGCGCGGTCGAAAAAACAGCAGAAATGCTCGCCGTTGATCACCCGTTCCTGCAAGGAAAGCCTGCCCTGCACCCGGCGGACATAGCACTTGGCGAAAAGGC
>NZ_JBLWEP010000103.1:0-8602 GCF_048287355.1 Candidatus Electronema sp. TJ | reverse complement strand
GAGCATCCTTCCGGCGCAGGCGGCGGGAAAACAGAATAATTCAGCAGAGCTGCCTTGAACGCGCAGAAACAGCCATGCCTGCGGGCAAAGCGGACGCTTCAGGCTGGGCTGAGCAAAAAAACTTCCGCATAAGGTTTATGCTCCTCCTTCCGCCCGGCATGCGCAAGAAACTTTTCCGTGAACAGCAGAGGTCACAACTTGGGTTATGAAAACATCCCTGCTCACTGACAGTCTCGATCATTTCCTGCGCTATCTCACCGTGCAGCGTCGGCTTTCGCGCAACACGGTCGACAGCTACGGTTCAGACCTCCGCTTTTTCATCGATTTTCTCCAGCAGCAGGGCATTGCTGATCCGGCAATGATCACTGCCGCCGAAGTGCGGGCTTTTCTCAAAGACTGCCATGCCCGCGAGCTGCAAACCCGCAGCAACGCTAGGCGGATGTCCGCTTTGCGCTCGTTTTTTAATTTTCTTGTTTTTCAGGGAAAGCTGCCGCTGAGTCCGGCGGCGGAGATTGATCTGCCCAAGATCGGCAGTGCGCTGCCAGGCACGCTGTCTTTGGCTGAAGTTGACCTGCTGCTGGCTCCGCTCGCTGAAGATGAGACGCATCCGCTGCGGCTGCGCAACGCCGCCATGCTCCATCTGCTCTACGCCACCGGCATCCGGGTGTCCGAATTAGTCAATCTGCCAATGCAGGATTGCAGCCTGAGCAGCGGCCATGTCCGCATCCTTGGCAAGGGCAGCAAAGAGCGGATGGTGCCCTTCAACGCTGAGGCTGGGGCGCGGATAGCCGTCTATTTAGAACGTGGCCGACCTGTTTTGCTCGGCAGGCGGGGCGGAAACCGTTTTCTTTTTGTCACCAGCCAAGGCGGAGCGATGACCCGCACCCGTTTCTGGCAGATCATCGCCGCAATGGCAAGAAGCTGCGGCATCAGCAAGACGGTCAGCCCCAAGACCATGCGTCATTCTTTCGCCAGTCACATGCTTGCAGGCGGAGCTGATCTCCGCGCCCTTCAGATGATGCTTGGCCATGCCGACATCGCCACCACCCAGATTTACACCCACATTGACACCAGCCGCCTTAAGGACGGACACCGGAAATTTCATCCGCGCGGCTGATTCATTCAGGCAACAATAGAGATCAGCTCAAGATCAAAGCTCAGATCCCGGCCTGCCAAAGGCGGATTCGCATCAAGCTGCACAGCCTCCGCATCCAAACCGACAACCCGCACTAAAATCGGCTGATTGTTCGGCCCGGCCAGCTGAATCTGCTGACCGATCTCCGGGACGATATGCGCGGGAAAGCGGTCTATTGGAATGCTGATGACCATTTCCTCGTGCCGCTCGCCGTAGGCTTTGCCCGCAGGGATCATGACATTCTTCCGTTCGCCCAGCTCCATGCCGGTCACGGCCTCGTCAAACCCGGCGATCACTTGGCCGCTGCCAAGAGTGAATTCCAGCGGCTCCACGCCCCGCGAGGAATCAAAGGTGGAGCCATCCTCCAAGGTGCCGGTGTAATGAACTTTGACGCAATCGCCTTTCTTTGCCGCAGCCATCCTCTTCTCCTTGATCAAATTTGATCTTGCGCATCATTCCGCAGCCTGTCCTGCTGCTCTTCCGGCGCAAGACCAGTGCCGCAGCAGTGCGGGCATTCCTCAACTGTGAGGAGGAAGCGGCTTTCGCCTTGAAAGAAACTGAGCTGGCCGCTGCCGCCGCAGGCCGGACAGGGAGCTGCCGGCTTTTTGCATTGCTTTTCTTGCTGCATGTTCTTCCGCGAGGGCGATCGCAGCAGGGACGGTTCCGAACCGTCCCTACATCTCTCCGTTCCTGAGCTGCTCCAGCTCTTCCCAGCGGCGGTAGAGCCGGGCAACCTCCTGCTGCGCCGTTTCCAGCTCTTGCCAGCAGGCAGCGAGCTTGGATGGATCAGCAACAAGCTCCGGCTCGTGCATCCGCGCTTCCAGCTCTTCCTGCCGGGTTTCTGCGGCAAGAATGCTGTCCTCCATCAGATCATACTCGCGCTGATCTTTATAAGAAAGTTTTTTCGCCGCCTTTTTCACCTCTGCCGCAGTCAGCGGCGCGGACGGCTTCTTCGCTGCCTGCGGCTTCTCCGCTTCGGCCAAGGCCCGCAACCACTGCTCATAATCGGCAAAGAAGGAGGCGTTGCCTTTGCCGTCAAAGCCTAAGATCTGATCGCAGAGCCGGTCGAGCATGAAGCGGTCATGGGTGACTAAAACCAATGCGCCGGGGAACTCGTTCAGGCTTTCCTCCAGCACATCCAGCGAAGGAATGTCGAGATCGTTGGTCGGCTCATCCAAAAGCAGCACATCCGCAGGCTGGCGCATCAAAGCGGCAATGAGAATGCGGGCCTGCTCGCCGCCAGACAGCCGCGCCACGGGTGTTTCCAGCTGATCTGGGCGGAAGAGGAAGCGTTTCGCCCAAGAAACCACATGAATGACGCGGTCCTGATAAATGACGGAATCCCCATCCGGGGCCAAAGCGCGGCGCAGGGTCTGTTCTTGGTCAAGCTGCTGCCTGCGCTGATCAAAGCTGACGATGCGGAGCTTGTCAGCCACGACAATGCTGCCGCTGTCCGGCTTGAGACCGTCATCTGCGCGGTTGGCAGCAGCAAGGATCTGCATCAAGGTGGATTTGCCGCAGCCATTTCGCCCTAACAGCCCCAAGCGGCTGCCAGGCGAAAGCGTCAGATCAAGGTTGGCAAAGAGCTGCCTCCCCTCAAAGCTCTTGCTAATCTTGCTGGCGGCGAGGAGCTTCTTTGTCTTGCGCTCTGTGGCATCAAAGGAAATATCCACCTTGCCGCCGGAGCGGTTGCGGCCTTTCAATTCAGCCAGATCATCTTGCAGCTGATAGGCCGCGTCCTTGCGGGCCTTGGCTTTGGTTGTCCGCGCCTTTGGCCCGCGACTGAGCCACTCGTTTTCCCGCCGCACCTTGTTGGCCAGACGCTCCTCCTCGGCCTGCTGCTGTTCAAGGAAGATGTCCCGCTTGTTGAGAAAGGCTGAATAATTGCCGTTGACCTGCAACGTGCCTTCAGGATAGACAGCGGCCAGCTCAATCACCCGGCTGACCGTGTTCTCCAGAAAGCGGCGGTCGTGGCTGATCATCAAAAAGGCGGCAGGGCTTTCTGGCATGGAGGACTTGAGCATCTTTTCCAGCCAGAGGATGCCTTCCAAGTCGAGATGGTTGGTCGGCTCGTCCATCAGGAGCAGGTCTGGACGAACGATCAGCGCACGGCAGATAGCCAGCCGTTTGCGCCAGCCGCCGGAAAGCAGGCCCGCAAGGCCGTCATGATCAGGGAACTCTGCCCGGCTGAGCAGTGCCTGCGCCCTGCTGCGCTGCTCGGCAGGCTCCAGATGCTGCTCCTCAATCGCCGCGCAGAGGTTCTCTATGCAGCTCTTGTCCTCGTCAAACACATCTTCCTGAGCAAGATAGCTGCTGCGGACATGCCGCTGCCGAAATATCTCGCCGCTGTCAGGGGAGACAAGCCCGCCGATGATTTTCAGCAAAGTGGATTTGCCGGAACCATTCGGCCCGATCAGACCAATGCGGTCGCCTTCAGCAATGGCCAAGCTG
Organism: Candidatus Electronema sp. TJ; assembly: GCF_048287355.1. Lineage (NCBI taxonomy): Bacteria > Pseudomonadati > Thermodesulfobacteriota > Desulfobulbia > Desulfobulbales > Desulfobulbaceae > Candidatus Electronema > Candidatus Electronema sp. TJ. The sequence goes on along the minus strand of NZ_JBLWEP010000103.1, from coordinate 5,016 downwards.
ACGGAGGAAAAGAGGCTTTGCGCCCCAAAGGCTTTGCCGATGGTGCGGCAGGTGAGCAGGTCAGCCATGCGTCAGAGTTCCATTTCAGGATCAGCGGCCTGCGGACAGGAGCCAAGCCATTCATAATAGGAAGAAGCAGAAAAAGAAAAGACATGCTGCCGGGCAGAGATATGCGCAGCAGCCGGGAGGCATTATAGCATGGCAGGGCCGCCGAAGCGAGTTTTTTGGGCAGGAGGCGCGTTTGGAGCTGTGCGGCTACCAAAAGGTTTGCAGCACCTCAATTGCTGGGAAGAACCGCTACAGCCTTCTTTCAACAAGACGGCCTGACAGATATTTATGAATAATGCTGGCAAGCAATGTCTGACATGGAATGCCGTCTTCAACCGCTCTGATGCTGGCAAGATCGAAGTCCTGCTCTGTCAGGCAGATGTCCACCTGTCTGCGCAGCTCGAGCGTGTTCGCCGCCGCTTCGCGGGCAGCGGCAATTTCCGCTTCCACATTGGGAACAGGCTTCAACTTTCTCTGCTCAAAAGCGGCAAGGATTTCCTGCTCGTAGGAATCAAGCGCATCATCGTTCATTCTTCATGCCTCCGCAAATACTGCCGGGTGGCTTTCCGGCTTGGAATGATGGTTTTCAGGAAATGAACACCGTTCTCTTCTCTGATAAAAGGCACAAGATAGACATAGTCATTGATGTTGACAGCATAAACCGACTGGTTCGGATATTTCTCTGGATTTGGATGATCAACCACGTCAATCACATCGCCTTTGCGGATTGCGTATACGATGGTCTCAAAGGAGATGCCCCGTTCTTCGGAGAGCTTCAGATTTTTTCTCCTGATTCCAGCGGAATTGCCTCATGATGTTTTATCTCAGCGCACTGCTTGTTCTTTTAGCAAGAGACGGCATGACTTCATTGTATGCAATGCATGAGGGCAAGGGCAAGCGGAACATCGCTTGCCTCCATGCTGTTTGAATGCCATCTCCCTGCTGCTGCAAGAATACAACGCATACGCCCTGAAGGCAAGCGGGGTTCAGGTAATGAACCTCTCGTCCACACCGCTACAAGCGGTTTAGGTAGCATCGTCACCAGACCACAACCTATGGCCTCATCCATGGCACGCCCCTGTGCTTGCCCTGTTGTGCATGAATACCAGGGTGGACACAGGGTGGTATCTGCCGTAGGCGTGACGTGCTCTGTTCTGAAGGGTAAAGAAGTTGACAAGAGCGTCCTATCTATGGCAGCCTGAAGAAAGAGAGGATAGAGTCGTGAACGACATAAAAATAAGTTGGAGGGACGTGCATTATGGTTTACCTGAGACGATGGAATTGGATATGGCTGCTGCCTTGCACGCTGCTTTGGCTTATGCCGGATAAGGCAGAGGCGCAGATGACCCAAGCTGAAAGAGATTGCGCTGATAGCTTGGCTCAAGAGACAAGCCAAAAGAATGAAGAGTTCAGAAAGACTTTTGATGAGACAGTACGTCAATTCAAAGAAGGCGATGCTTGCCAGTTTAGTATAGCGGCACTAACACCGCCGAAATCCTATGCGTCATCAAAGCTGGTGACACCGCTTTTGAAGGCGATGCAGCCTAAGCTAACGACGGCATGTTTCGCCTCTAACGCAGAGCGGCTGCGGGAACCAGGTGTTGGCTACACGCTCTTAACCATCATAACGGAGACCGTGGAGAAATCTTTACCAGAACCTCTCTGCACTCCAGATCAATCACGACCAAGGAATAACGCAGAAGACCTGATATAGAAATACAGGAGTATCCCGTAGGGGCAGCCCCCCCCGTGCTTGCCCTGCTATGCTCAATCCAAATCACAGGCTTCTGCTCCTACAGAGGACAACGTTGTCCTCCTGAAGAGAGGCTGCGCAGACAAGCTAGTTGATATTCTGGATGTGAAGACAGCGTGAAATGGCTGACCTGCTGTTCATGAACAGCAGGTCAGCCATTCAGATGTGTTTCGCTTCAGGCTCCGCTGCTTTAGGATAGGAGCCAAGCAGCTGGACAGAAGGGCAGATGCGCTTCAGTTCCTCATAGGCTTCTTGGATGGGCTGATCTTCAATGTGCCCGATCAGATCAAGGAAGAATTGATACTTCCACCGCTTGCCCTTGACTGGCCTTGATTCCAGCTTGCTCAGATTGATATGCTTGGCAGAAAGGATGCTCAATGCCTCATTCAATGCGCCGGGCTTGTCCGCTGTGCCCAGCAGCAGGGAGGTTTTGTCGCTGCCGCTGCGTGGCTGCGCATGACTGCCGATAACCAGAAAGCGGGTGGTGTTGCCCTGATGATCTTCAATGCTGGGCACAGCAATCTGCACCTCGTAGCGCTTGACCGCCAGCTCGCTGGCAATAGCGCCGATGTTCGGATTGTCTGCCGCCATCTGCGCTGCCGCAGCGGTTGAGGAAACCTCCAGTGTCGGGATGCCGGGCAGGTTCTTGCGCAGCCATTCGCGGCACTGCGCCAAGGGCTGCGCATGAGAGGCCACCAGCTGGATGTCCTTCAGATTGCCGGAGCCGCAGAGCAAGTTCTGCCGCACAGGCAAATGCAGCTCGCCGCAGATGTTGACCTTGTATTTCATGAAGGAGTCCAGAGTCAGGGCGATGGAGCCGTCAATGGAATTCTCCACCGGCACGATGCCGTACTGCACCCGGCCTTTCTCCACTTCCAAGAAGGCATCTTCAATCGAGGCGACTGGCCGATACTGCGCAGCCGGGCCGAAATACCGCACTGCCGCCAAGTGGGAGAAGGTGGCTTCCGGCCCCAGAAAGGCCACTTCCACATCTTTCTGCGCCAAGCGGCAAGTGGTCATGATTTCATGAAAGATGCTCCGCAGAGCAGCTGCCGGGAACGTGCTGCTGTTCTCTGCCAGCAGGCGTTTATAGACTTCGCGCTCGCGTCGCGGGTCCCAGTTCGCCAGATTGGCTTCTTTCTTCAGCCTGCCGATGGTCAGGGCGCAGTCAAGACGCTCCTGAAGCAGGCGGAGAATGCTGCTGTCTATCTCGTCAATCCGCTGGCGGACGTGGGGGATGGTGTTTTTTGCTTCAGCCATTGGCGTATGTTGGTTCAATGGAATGCGCGGGAGCTGCCGCACGGAATTATTGAAGAAAGTTTCTGCTTGCTTCAGGTGCGCACAGGCGCAGGCCAAGCAGGAAACGCCGCGTTTGCAGCTGGAAATGGCTCGCTGCACGCTTGCAACGTCACGTTGTACACTTGCAAAGCCTCATTGCTGACTGACAATGCCGCATTGTCAGCTTCACATGCCTCATTGCATGCTTGCAACGTCACGTTGCAGGCTTGCAATGCCTCATTGTTGACTGACAACGCCGCATTGTCAGCTTCACATGCCTCGTTGCACACTGACAATGCCTCATGTGCAGCGTGCAGCGGGGCGTTGCAGACTTGCAACGCCTTATTGCTGATTGACAACGCCGCATGTTCAGCCGGAAATGAGGCGTTGCAAACCGCCTTTCACCGTCCGGCTTTCTTCCGCCGTTCCCGCTCGGCAAAGCTGGCCTCATACACTGCCTTGCGCAGCCGGTTGAGGCTGCCCAGCGGACGATGCTCCTTGAGCGCGTGCCACGGATTGAAGAACATTCCTTCGCACCGCTGCTCCAGTTCACTGCTCCTGTTGACCGCCTGCTTGCTGATGCGCAAGGTCGCGACTGTAACAGGCACTGACTGCTGCTCGTCCCAATACACCGAGGCATTCTCAATCGGCATCTTCAGCGGATCCCCCTGCTTCTGCACCTTGAAGTCAAACACGGCTTCACTGGCAGCGAGCTGCTTGGCAACGGCCTCTCTCAGGTAGTCTGGCGGCAGCTTCTCTGGATGAGCAGGCCCTGCTGCAAGCACCGGCGGCACCGCCGAATACTTCACCGCCTGCCCTGCGGTTCCGGCAGCATCGCCAAGCCAGTACGGCACTCCGCTCCAGTAGGTGATGCTGAGCGGGCTGGTCACGCTCTTCTTTCTGATCTCCTTGATGATCTTGAGCTGCTCAGGTTCAAAGAGCTGAAGATAACCAAGGGCAATGAGATCGCCGATCAGCGGCACGCTCTTGTGTTTGATCACATCCCGGTATTCTGCCGCGTTCGGAAAAGGAAAGACGGGATGATCCACGAAGAGGAAATCCTGGCTGCTGTCTGTGTCGCTGGCCATTGCCCGCTGCCCATGAACATTGAGCAGCTTAATGGCCAAGCCTCTGGCAGTTCGGTCGCCATCGGGCGTGATTGCGCCTTGGGCGTTGGAGAAGCGGACAATGGCCTCAAAGACCCGGCCTGGCTGGCTGAACACCCCATAGCGAAGGCTGTCTGGAATATCCGCAGCAATCTCGAAGGTTGCTCTGACGCAGGCCGTGGCCTTGGCGTGCTGGACGCGCAGCGGGCAGCCGTCGTGCGATTCTTCCATCAGGCCAATGGTCAGCTTGATCATTTCCTGGATGATCTGCTCTTCGCCTTTTGTGGAATAGTCTGGCAGCAATTCTGGATTCATAGACATTCTTCCTTCACCTTGTCGGTGATGTGCTGAGGTTGTCGCGGCGACCATGAACCTGCCTCAGTCACAGGCTGGGCAGGATAACGCACATACTGGCGGCCTGAAGACTGCTGCTGCGGAAGATTGCTTTGATGTCATAGCCGCATGGTCATGACGGGCCTTGCGTACTTCATCCACTATGGGATCATGAGTTGTCGTCTTCATCTTCAGGCTCCATGAGTCCAGCGGGTGTGCAAATGATGGTTGGCTCATAGCCTGCCTTCCGGCAGACTGCCTCTATTCGTGAACGCATCGTCGCATTGGCGATATGCCGGCAGTTCCACGTTGCTAACTACTCAACGCCGTTGGTGACCGCAATCGAAATATGCCCCGCGTCCTCCTCTGCCTTGCTAGGGATAGTGCCGGATATCCCAGCTCGGCAGAAAATCCCCCTGTCTTGGCAAAACGGCTGGCAGGCCGCGCAGGGTTCAGGTATAGTGAGCATGTTTTTGACATGCTAAAACATCTGGCGGC
>NZ_JBLWEP010000102.1:0-9047 GCF_048287355.1 Candidatus Electronema sp. TJ | reverse complement strand
GCAGAGGTCACAACTTGGGTTGTGTTATGTCCGCGCATAGCATAAGCGGCGGCTATGGCTGCTGTTGCGCTCTCTCCACTGTGACGACGCTGCCGCAGTCTCTCACGGTGCCTTCAGCCGCGCAGTTTCCTGAGCTGACAATGGTCACCGTCGACTTTGTCTCCATCGCCTGCATCAGCATTTCGCCAATCTCTTGGAATGTAGTGGAAACTGCATAACGATGGCCCAGCTGTCCGCCAGGGGCATCAGGAATGATTTCCGCTGTTGCGGATTTGCTGTTTTTCGTCACAGCCGCAATTTTTCCAGAGATTGTCTCAGCGGCGGCTGAACTGGCTCCTGACAGGGTTGTCGCTGCTGCGGTCAAAGCGAGAAGAGAAACGAGCATTCTGATCTTCATAATGAACTTTTTCTGAAGAAAGGGTTAATGAGTCAACGATCGGCAACGCCTCATTTTCCTTCAACAACCAAGCGGATGTCAAGGATAAAAAGCAGCGCGGCAGCAGGCATCCGGCTTCTTGCCAAACTGACCGCCTCTCCTCGCAGGCAAGATGCAGCTCTTGATTTGTTTCGCCTTGACAGGCTTTCTTAAGGCTGTGTTGCGCCGATTGCTCGCCGCCTCCCCAGCCTTTGTTTGATTTTATGAGTGATCTCATCAAACTCCGGCAGTTTGAAAAAGTGCAGGGCAGCGGCGTAGAGCAGGCCTGCGCCGCCGATCAGCAGAGCGACTCCAGCGAGCTGGAGCGGAATTGCCCCGGCCAAGAGCGGCTGGACCAGCATGTTCATGCCGAAGATGCCGAATGCCATCACCGCGCTGGCGGCGATGATTTTTGTCGTGCCCAAAGCAAGATTGCGCAGCGAGAAACCAGCCAGCTTGCGGTGCAGCACTGTGCCGAGAAAGAGGAAATTGAGCACCATTGAGCAGGAGGTGGACAAAGCGATGGCCCGGAAGGAGAGAAGGTCTATGGTCAGCAGAATGAACACGATGTTCATCGTCACAGCCATGAACGAACTGATCACCGGGTATTTGGTGTCGTTGAGGGCGTAGAAGACTGGCACCATGATTTTCACCGCTGAATAAGCGAAGAGGCCGCAGGAGTAGCAGATCAGAGCTTCGGCGGTGCGGGCGGTGTCCTCGGCGGTGAAGGCCCCGTGCTCAAAAATCAGACGGATGATCGGCCCAGCAAGAAGCGTCAAACCGACCGCCGCCGGGATGGTCAGACTGAAAACCATGACCAGCGAGGAGGAAAAAGTCTGGCGCAGTCCAGCCAAATCCTTCTGCGCGGCATGACGGGCCAGCACCGGCATGGCAGCGATGGAGAAGGCCACGCCGAACACGCCGATGGGCAATTGCACCAGACGGAAGGCGTAGTTCAGCCAAGACACCGAGCCTTCCATGCAGGAGGCGGCGAAGTTGGTGTTGACAAAGACATTGATCTGCGTGGCGGAAAGGCCGACAGTGGCGGGCAGCATCAGCCAGAGGATGCGGCGCAGGCCGGGATCGCGCAGGTCAAGAAGCGGGCGGAAGCGAAAGCCGGTTTTGCGCAGCGCAGGCAGCTGGACGAGCAGCTGAAGCAGGCCGCCGAGCAGCGTCCCCCAAGCCATGCCGACTATCGCGGGATGACCGAAGCGCGGCAGCAGCCAAGCCAAGGACACGCCGCCGATGATCGAGCCGAGATTGAAGAAAGACGAGGACATGGCCGGGATGAAAAACTTGCCCTTGGTGTTGAGCATTCCCATCACCACTGCGGCCAAGGCCACCAGAATCAGGAAGGGAAACATGATCCGGGTCATCAGGGCAGTCAGCTCAGTCTTGCCGGGCACGGCGGCGAAGTCCGGGGCGAGCAGGCGGGCGACAGGCTCAGCCAGCAGGATGCCGGTCAAGGTGATCAGACTGAGCAGCACGGTGATGAAGGACAGCACGTTCGAGGCCAGCCGCCACGTCGCATCTTCACCTTTGTTGGTGTCATGGTCGGAAAAAACGGTGACAAAGGCGGCGGAAAGTGCGCCTTCTCCAAATAAATCCCGCAGCAGGTTGGGGATACGGAAAGCGACGACAAAGGCATCGCAGGCAAAGCCCGCACCGAACATTCCGGCAAAAACCTGCTCGCGGATTAAACCCAAGATCCTGCTGCACATCACCGCGCCGCTTACCGCGCCGGCGGACTTGGCGATTCTCCCTGTTGAACTGCTTGCTTTTTCTGACATAAAACGCATATAGTTATTGCTTGACGTGCGCCAGACCATGGCACCGAATGTTGTTTATTATCTTATGTCGTATAATATGTATTATGATAATTTTTCGCGCCGCTCAAAAATTTCTACAGCTTGAACTTCTGCCCGTCTCACGCCCCGGAAGCTGCTCTCCTTCAGCCTGAAGGCCAAATCCACCACCCCTGCTGCCGCTGCCTCAAACTGAGCGGCCATAAAGAAACCAATACCCTTGACCAATCCGCCGTTAAGCGGCATGGCAAAGCGCAGATGCTCGCGCAGCGTGTTGACCTCGCGCAGGCGGATATTTCGCAGCAGAAAAACCGGCTCCGGGTTGCCTTGGCCGAACGGCTCCAGCAGCCGCAGGCTGCTGGCCAGCTCGCGGAAATCCGTGCGCTCGTTCAGCACTGCGTCAATGGCTGTGCCTGCCTTGGGCAGGCCGCCGCCCAAGACGCAGACGCTCTCGGCAAAGGCGGTGCTGAACTGGCCGAAGTCCTCACTCCGCACGGTCAGACCCGCTGCCATCGCGTGGCCGCCGAAATGGACAATCCATTCTTTGCACCGCTCCAATGCCTGATGCAGATGCAGGCCCGGAACCGATCTGCCTGATCCTTTAAGCATTCCTTCTTGGCCGCTGTCGCCGGTGAAAACCAAGGCAGGCAGATGAAAGCGGTCTATCATCCTTGCGGCAATGATACCTATCACACCAGGATGCCAGTCCGCGCCTTGCAGGACAAGATTCTCATTCCCAGCAGCAATCTGCTGTTCTGCCTGAAGAACTGCCGCTTCAAGCACCTCGGCTTCCAGATCGCGGCGGAGCATGTTGGCCGCCTCCAGCTCATCGGCCAGCACTGCCGCCACACCTTCGTCCTGCGCCAGCAGCAGGTCAGCGGCAAGTTGCGGCCTGCCCAAGCGTCCAGCAGCATTGATGCGCGGCCCAAGATGATAGGCCACATTCTCCGCAGAAACAATGTCTTCCCTCAGCCCGGCCCGTGCGCAAAGCGCGGCAATGCCCAGTCTTCTGCGCAGGCTGATGACCTCCAGCCCGGCGCGGACCAGTATCCGGTTTACCCCAGTCAGCGGCATCACGTCGGCAATGGTGCCCAAAGCAACAAGGTCAAGCGAGTCACGCAGATTCGGCATCTTATCCTGTGTCCAATACCCTCTGCTGACGAGGTTTCTCCGCAGGGCCACAAGAAGAAAGAAGGCCACCCCAACACCGGCCAGCTCACCGCCTGCGAAAGCGCAGCCTGCCTGCCGAGGATTTACCACTGCATCAGCCAAGGGGAAATCCGCCGCGTCAGCAGGCGGCTCGTGGTGGTCGGTGATGATGACCGTAAAACCTAAGTCCTTGGCGCGACGAACTTCCTCTGGCGTGGAGATGCCGCAGTCCACCGTGATCAGCAGCGCGGGCATGACCACCTGCGCCGCCAAAGCTTCCACAGACCGCATGGTCAGGCCGTAATCGTCGGTCAGGCGGTTGGGAAGATGGCAGAGCGGCTCAAGGCCAGTTTTCCGCAGGAAATCGGCCAGCAGCACGGTGGCGGTGATGCCGTCCACATCGTAATCGCCATGAATGACAATCTGCCGTTGCTGGACAACTGCCTCGGCCAGCAGGTCAGCCGCCTTGTCCAAGCCTTTCATCGCACTGGGCGCAGGCAGATGAGCAAGCTGTGGATTAAGGAAACGGCGGGCGGCCTCAGCCGAGGTGAAACCGCGCTGGAAGAGGATTTGCGTAATGACGGGCGGCAGTTGCAAGTCAACGGCCAGTTGTTGGCAGCAGTCAGCTTCGGCCTTTTCTACGTCAGGGGGCAGAATCACGTTGGGTGTCCTCTTCAAGAATATTAGACCTCGTGCGCAAACAAAGCGTCCCAGCATGCTGATGCCCAGTGCCAGAGGAGGCTGATGCACTCCGCATCAGCATGCTGACCCATACTGCATGAGCCTGCTCATGCGCAGTGCATCAGCGTGCTCATGCGCGGCGCATCAGCCTGCTGATACCGAGCGCATCAGTAGGCTGGGACATGCCGCCCTGCTCTTGCAGAGCAAGTTTCTGGGTTATCTCGCCTGCCAGCACCTCGTACTCCTCCCGCTCAAACCAGCGCAGTGCCTTGCTGGCCGAAAACCACGTCATCTGCCGTTTGGCATAGCGGCGGGTGTCGAGAATGAGCTGCTCCAACATCTCTGCCTGCGTCCATTCGCCAGCAAGCAGCCGGTTGGCGTGACGGTAGCCGATGGCCTGCATGGACGGCAGCTCCGGCCCATGCCCGTCCTGCTGCAGCCGCTCTGTCTCCTCCACCAGCCCCTGCTCAATCATTGTCCTGCTTCGCCGGGCGATCCGCTCATGCAGCTCCTCTTTGGGGCAGCGCAGGCCAATTTGACAGACCCGGCTGAACACCGCTCCCCTCGGTGCTGCCTGCTGCTGTTCTGCGATCAGCTCTGTCCACGTTCTGCCTGAACTGTGAAATATCTCCAATCCACGCAGAAGCCGCTGTGTGTCATTGGCATGAATCCTTGCCCCGGCTGCTGGATCGATCCGGCATAATTCCGCATGAAGAGCCGCCCTGCCCTCCTCGGCCAACCGCGTTTGCAGCCGCCTGCGGACCGACTTGTCCGCAGGAAGGGCATCAAAGAGTCCCTCCAGCAGTGCCTTCAAATACAATCCAGTGCCGCCAGTCAGCAGCACAGCTTTGCCGCAGGCAGCAATCTCCCTGATTGCGGCAAGGGCATCATGGAAAAAGCGGGCTGCGTCATATTGTTCATCCGGCTCGGCGATGTCAATAAGATGATGGGGAATCTGCGCCCGCTCCTCAAGGCTGGGCTTGGCTGTGCCAATGTTCATGCCGCGATACACCTGCATGGAATCCATGCTGATGATCTCGCAGTTGAACCTCTCGGCCAGCCGGAAAGACAGCTCGGTTTTTCCCACAGCAGTGGGGCCAACCAAGACAATGACGGGGCAATCAACGCGTTGCATCAGTCAAAGCAGAGCAATGGCAACAGACGGGCAGAGCGTTTTGGGCCAATACCTTTAACTTTGATGAAGTCGTCCGGCCCGGCCATGCTGCCCTGCCCTTCTCGATAGAGGATGATGCTTTCCGACAGCTTAGGGCCGATGCCTGGCAAGCGCATCAAGGCTGCTTGATCAGCACGGTTGACCGGTAGCGGCAGATTGAAGAAGGCGGCCAGCTCAGGCGGCGTGTCAATGCAGGGCATCCCGGCAGCAAGCCGGATGCCCTCCCCTGCCCTGCTGCCCTTGCTGCGGATGAGCTTGCCCTTCACCCAAAAATAAGAGCTGACTTGCGCCTCCAGCGCAGGAGCATGCCAACCTGCGGCGAAAATCATGACGGCAAGGAGAAGAAGGATGAGGACGCGGCTGCTCACAGCACGGACCAAGGCTTGGGCATGAATATCTGGCTGTAGACATCCAGGGCGTAGCGGTCGGTCATCCCGGCGATGAAGTCGCAGACCAGACGGTGCAGCTGTTTCTCCTCTCCGGCATCGGCGGGCGGCCTGCGCTTGGGGCAGGACGGGGCCGGCCCGACAGGGAATTCATGTTCAAGAAAATAAAGATACAGCTCGCTGATCACCCGCTGGGCCTTCTCGAACTCGCTGTGCACGAGCTGGTTGCGGTACACGTTGTCATAAAGGAAGGCGCGCATCCCGCAGATCACTTCCTGCATCATGGAGCTGAGGCGGAGACGGCCTTCGTCCGTCCGCAGGGTTTCGGCGATCAGATCACGCATCATCGCGGCGATGCGGCGGTCAGGCCGGTCTCCCACGACACGCCGCAGATGAGCGGGCAGATCATTCTCCTTGATCATCCCGGCCCGCAGAGCATCGTCCATGTCATGGTTGAGGTAGGCGATGATATCCGCGACCCGCACCGCCTGCCCTTCCAGCGTGGCGGGCAGTTCCCGCGAGTCATCGGGCAGAATGTCCCTGTAGCCTTTGGAATGCTTGACAATGCCGTTGCGCACCTCCCAAGTCAGGTTCAGCCCTTGGCCGTTGTTTTCCAAGAAGTCCACCACTCTCAGGCTCTGGATGTAATGCCTGAATCCGCTTGGGTGCAGGCGGTTCAGGCTGTATTCTCCGGCATGGCCGAACGGCGTGTGGCCAAGATCGTGGCCAAGGGCGATGGCCTCGGTCAAGTACTCGTTCAGGCGCAGGCAGACCGCGACAGTCCGAGCGATCTGTGAAACCTCCAACACATGGGTGAGGCGGGTGCGGTAGTGGTCGCCAGCCGGAGCAAGGAAAACCTGGGTCTTGTGCTTCAGACGGCGAAAAGTCTTGCAGTGAATAATCCGGTCGCGGTCACGCTGAAAAGCGGTGCGCAGCTCGCAGGGCGGCTCGTCATGCAAGCGGCCCCGCGAGCTGCTGCTGAAGCAGGCGCAGGGCGAAAGGACAAGCTGTTCGCGCTGTTCAAGCTGGCTGCGGATGTTCATGGCAAGCTCAGAAGATGACTAAAAACAAATCGGAACAATACCTATTGAAGCATGAAACTTGCAGATACGCAATGGGCAAGGCTTGAGCCGGTCATTGCGCCGTCGAGGTGCTGGGAAGATTCCCGTGCCCAAACATCCGCTTCCGCAGCCAGAAGGCCGCATTGACCAGCGCGATCATCACCGGCACTTCAATCAGTGGCCCAATGACTGCGGCAAAGGCTGCGCCGGAGCCGATGCCGAACACAGCCACTGCCACCGCAATCGCCAGCTCAAAGTTGTTGCTGGCGGCAGTGAAGGCCAGCGTGACGGTCTTGCCGTAGTCTGCTCCAGCCATGCGCCCCATGAAAAAGGAAACAAAGAACATGATCAGGAAGTAGATCAGCAGCGGCACAGCGATGCGCAGCACATCCAGCGGCAGCGAGACTATCACCTCGCCCTTGAGCGAGAACATGACCACAATGGTGAAGAGCAGGGCGATGAGAGTCAGCGGGCTGATGCGCGGCACAAAGACGCTGTGATACCAGTCCTTGCCTTTGGCCTTGACCAAGAAGAAGCGGGTGAAGAAGCCTGCCAGAAAGGGTATGCCCAAGTAGATGAAGACGCTCTTGGCGATTTCGCCGATGGTGATGGCGACAACTACGCCGGTCATCCCGAACCAGGCGGGTAGGACGGTGATGAAGACGTAGGCGTAGAGGCTGTAGAACAGGACTTGGAAGATGCTGTTGAAGGCGACCAGTCCGGCGGCGTATTCGGCATCGCCTTTGGCCAGGTCATTCCAGACGATGACCATCGCAATGCAGCGGGCCAGGCCGATCAGAATCAGGCCGGTCATGTAGTCAGGGTAGCCGCGCAGGAAGATGACAGCGAGGACGAACATCAGCACCGGGCCGATCAGCCAGTTCTGAATGAGCGACAGGCCGAGCACCTTCCAATTGCGGAACACGTCACCCAATTCCTCATAACGCACCTTGGCCAAGGGCGGGTACATCATCAGGATCAGGCCAATCGCAATCGGGATGTTGGTGGTGCCGACCGAGACCGCCTGGTTCAGGGAGGCCACCGCCTTGGGGAAGAGAAAGCCGAGGCCGACTCCAAAGCCCATTGCGGTGAATATCCACAGGGTCAGATAGCGGTCGAGGAAGGAAAGCTCCTTTTGTGCTGGTTGGTTCATCGCAGTGCTCCTTGCTTACTATTTCACCGCCCGAATCTGGGCGGAGCGCACGTAGTTCTCTATGCCGCTGCCAGCCATCCAGTCTTTGATGAAGGCCCGGCTGTCCTCCTTGATCTCTATAGAAACTGCGCTGAAGCCTGCCTGCTTGAGCATGGCCTCGATCTCGGCGACTGGCGCGGCCCCGGCGGCGCAGCAGGTGTAGGCTTCAGTGACCGCCCGCAGCTCCGGCGGCAGCGTGGCAACAGCCACCACATCGGCAATCGCCAGCCTGCCGCCTGGACGCAGCACGCGGCAGGCCTCGGCAAAGACCTGCGCCTTGTCTGGCGAGAGGTTGATGACGCAGTTGGAGATGATTACGTCCACGCTGCTGTCAGCCACCGGCAGATGCTCGATCTCGCCCAGCCTGAACTCAACATTGGCATAGCCGCCTTTCCGCGCGTTGTCACGGGCCTTGGCCAGCATCTCCGGGGTCATGTCCACGCCGATGACCCGGCCTGCCGCGCCCACCTGCCGGGCCGCAAGGAAGCAGTCAAAGCCGCCGCCGCTGCCCAAGTCAAGCACGGTCTCGCCGGGCTGCAATTCGGCGATGGCCTGCGGATTGCCGCAGCCCAGGCCCATGTTGGCCCCGTCCGGCACAGCGGCCATTTCCTCCGCCGCATAGCCGACGCTGGCCGAGGCCAAGGGATTGCCCAGCGGCGGCGGTGAGCATTTGGAAGCACCGCAGCACGATCCACCCTGCGCCGCGATGTTGCCGTACCTGGCCCGCACGTCAGCGCGGAGGGCATCCTTCATTTGATCAGACATAGTGGTTCACTCCATAGAAGAAAAGAAAGCCGCGCTGCCGGTCAGGGCGGCGATGATGCTCTGCGCCAATGCCCTGCTCTCCGCTTCGCAGGCGGAAAAACGTGCCAAGACTGCCTCTTGCGCGGCTGCCTTGCGCCTAGCTGCGGCTGGGAACGCCTCATTCTACGCTGGGAATGCCTCATTGCCAACAAGGAATGTCACGTTTCACTCTGGCAATGGCTCATTGCCAAGAGGAAATGCCTCATTGCCAGAGGGGAATGCCTCATTCCTTGCTGGGAACGCCGTATTGCCAGCTGGCAATGCCACGTTTCCAGCTGGCAATGAGCCATTGCCAGAGGGGAATGACCCGTTGCCAACAGGGAATGCCTCATTGCCAGCGAGGAATGAGGCATTCCTTGCGGCCTCTGTTGCGCTTTCGG
>NZ_JBLWEP010000101.1:0-9061 GCF_048287355.1 Candidatus Electronema sp. TJ | reverse complement strand
GCCGCTCGGCGCATCCTGATGTCAGCTTTGAGATCAATCCCGGCAGCCGTCAGGCGTTGGAGAACCTCACCGCGCAGGGCGGCATCCTGCCTCTGCTGCACGCCGGGGCGCGCATCCATCAGTCCGGCTGCTTGGGCTGCATCGGCATGGGCCAGGCACCGCCCAGCAACATGATCTCTCTGCGCACCTTCTCGCGCAACTTCCCTGGACGTTCCGGCAACAAGGGCGACCTCGTCTATCTGTGCAGCCCGGAAGTGGCGGCGGCTTCGGCAATTAAAGGCGTGATCACCGATCCGCGTGATCTGGGCGAATATCCCTCCTTCACCCTGCCGGAACGCTACCTGCCCGGCGACGAGCGCATTGAGCGGCCTCTGCCGCCGGAGGAGAGCGCGAAGGTGGAGATCGTGCGCGGGCCGAACATCGCGCCGTTCCCCACCTTTGCGCCGCTGCCGGAGACATGGAAGGGCAAGGTCGTGCTCAAGCTGGCGGACAACATCACCACTGACCACATCATGCCTGCGGGCGCGAAAATCCTGCCGCTGCGCAGCAACATCCCGGCGATCAGCGAATACGTCTTCTCGCAGATCACCGAGAGCTTTGCCCGCGACATGCAGGCGACGATGGCTGAGGGCTTTGCTGGCGCAGTGATCGGCGGGGACAACTACGGCCAAGGCTCCAGCCGCGAGCACGCCGCTCTGGCCCCGCGCTATCTTGGCGTGGAGGTGAAGTTAGTGAAGAGCTTCGCCCGCATCCACAAGGCCAACCTGATCAACTTCGGCATTCTGCCCCTGACCTTTGCTGACCCGGACGACTACGACCGTATTGAGCAAGGCGCGGAAGTTGTCATCAAAGGCCTGCGCCAAGCCGTGCTCTCCGGCGCGGAGACGCTGACCGTGGAAATCGGCGGCAGGGCAGTGCAGGCTTGCTGCGAGCTGTCTCAGCGGCACCGCGAGATCATCGCCGCTGGCGGTTTGCTCAACTGGGCGCGGTAGCACAGGATAACAGGACATGTTCCGGCAGAATGGCAGCATTCTGCCGGAGCTGCTCTTGGCACGAAGAAAAACCGCGCTGCAAGATATGCTGCTGCTTTTTTGTGAAACAACACGACTGCGAAGCGCAATGAAACTGTCAGCCTGCCTGCTTTTCTCCTGTCTGCTGCTTGCCGCCTGCAAATCCAGCCCGCAGCGCAAGGTTGCTCTCGGTACCTTGGAGCGCGACCGCATCTCCCATGCCGCCGCCGCCAGCGAGGTGATCGCGGAGCAGCCTCTTCCGCAAGGCAGCATGGTGAAGAAAGGCGCAGTGCTGGTGCGGCTGAATGACACGCTGCAAAAGATGCAGGTGAGCAAGGCGAAAGCGGAGCTGGCGCAAGCTGCCGCCAATCTCGACAGGCTCCGCAACGGAGCGCGGGCGGAAGAGATTGCTGCGGCCAAAGCCAAAGTAACGGCGGCGCAGGCCGTGCTGACAGAGAGCGAGGTGCAGCACGAACGTTTGAGCGGCTTGGCGCGGCAGAACATCACCAGCAAGGGTGAGATGGACAAGGCAGCCTCGGCGCGTGATGTGGCCCGCGCTCACTTGCAGGCGGCGCAGGAAGAGCTGCGCATCTTGACCAATGGCACCCGTGCGGAAGACCTCCAGGCAGCCACGGCCAAGCTGGAGGCTGCCGCCGCTGTGCTGGCGATGGAGAAGAAGCGGCTTGCTGATCTGACCATTACCGCTGCTTGCGACGGCATCCTTGACGATCTGCCCTGGAAGGCAGGTGAGCGTCCCGCCGCAGGCAGCGCCTTGGCTGTGCTCCTGGCCGGGAAAGCTCCCTATGCCCGCGTTTATGTGCCTGAGCCATACCGGGCCAAGATCAAGACCGGCGACAAGCTGACTGTGCATGTGGACGGCTTGGAAGTGCCGATCACCGGCCAAGTGCGCTGGATTGCCGCCGAAGCAGCCTTCACCCCGTATTATGCCCTTAATCAGGAGGAACGCGCCCGGCTGATGTTCCTTGCCGAAGTGCAGCTGCCGGACAATCAAGCTCATCTGCCCGACGGTGTGCCTGCCCAAGTTGACCTGCCATGACCGAGCCAGTCATCAAGGCAGTGCAGTTAAGCCGACACTTTGGCAGCCTGAAGGCTGTGCAGGAGCTGGACTTGGAGATTCAACAGAGCCAGATATACGGCTTCCTTGGCCCGAACGGCAGCGGCAAAACCACTGCCATCCGCATGTTGACCGGTCTGCTGGAGCCAAGCTCCGGTTCAATACGGGTGCTGGGATTGGAGCTGCCCAAAGAAGCGGAGCAGATCCGCCTGCGCATTGGCTACATGACCCAAAAGTTCTCCCTCTACGACGATATGACCGTTGAGGAAAACCTTCAGTTCATCGCTCGCATCTATGGTCTGCCGGGCCGGGCACGGAAGCAGCGCATTGAGGAGCTGCTGGCAGTGTACAAGCTGGCAGACCGGCGCAGGCAGATGGCCGGACGGATGAGCGGCGGCCAGCGGCAGCGGCTTAGTCTGGCAGCGGCGGTGCTGCACAAGCCTGACCTCCTTTTCCTTGACGAGCCGACCTCCGCTGTTGACCCAGAGAACCGCCGCGAGTTCTGGGAGCAGCTCTTTGATCTCAGCCACGAGGGCACCAGCATTCTTGTTTCCACGCATTACATGGACGAGGCGGAACGCTGCCACCGTCTGGCCATCTTGGAGAACGGCATCAAGCGGGCAGAAGGGCCGCCAGAAGAATTGATGCGGAACATGGGTGCCCATGTGGTGGAGATCGCCTCCGCCAACCTGCGCCAGCTCAAGCAGGAGCTGCTCAAGCTGCCGGAAGTGATAGCTGCGGCCCAGCTTGGCGCACGGCTGCGGGTGCTGGTGCGCAATGCCGTGAGCGAGCCGCTGGCGTTCCTTTCCCGCCAGCCCAGCGTTGGGCCGCAGGACAGCTTGTCGTTAGTGCGGCCCAGCTTGGAGGATGTCTTTGTCACCTGCACAGGCAGGAACCGGGCAGGATAAGCAAGGCCAGCTTATCAACCTCGTTACGAAAACCCTCCTGTTGACAAAGGCAGATGCGCGGCTTAAACTGGCTGGTCAGCACCTTGCAATCGTTCTGTCCTATCAATGCAGTATGGATGGATAGACGAGTTAATATATTATGATATCTCACGAGAATGCCAATTAAACACGATTTATCTCATCTGTATGCGCTCAAGTCAGCGATTGAAGGACTGCTCGGTTATAATGCTTGGTATGAGTTGAAGGAAACAACATCGCTTTCTACATGGCGTAAATATATCCTGAAAATATTGAAGGCGATCCAAATCAGCATTTATGAATCCATCGAAGTAACTGATGCTGAATGGCTCAAGATGGTCGAAGACAATATCGCACAGGGTGAGCAGCAAGCGAAGAGTAGCCAAAATATAGACGAGTTACTTTCGTGCTTCACAGCCACACTGCTTAGGCAAGTATTCCTTCAAATTGGAGGCCTTCCAAACAGAAAGGCTGAGAAGAGTGTAGCTCTCAGCAAGGCTAACTGGCGGCTAAATAGCCGACGAAGTGTTCAGTATGTGCAGTCGAAAGCGCAACTCGAATTCGTCTTCTGGTGCGAGCAGCAAGACCGGATCGGTCATGAGAAGCAAATGGAACTTCACAACGAGCATCGTAGAAGCAAGAGTGAATTGCCATATTCTGAATGGTGCCGCAAACGTGAAGCCTAACCACCTGCCTTCCCCCTTCCCACCAACGCATATAAGTCCGCCGGACTTACCTACGTAAGTCCCAAAGACTTATATATGTAAGTCCGGCGGACTTATGTACGTAAGTCTTTCGGACTTACATACGTTCCTCCCCGCCGTCTTTTTTCTTGACAGGCCGGGCCGCGCTCCGTATGCTGCGGGACAGGTTTTTTTACCCGCTGTCATCAGCAGTTAGAACCCGTTGGGAGGACGAGACGGCAATCATCCGGCACCGGCCCAAGCTGAACCCGCTGACCACGCCCGCATCCTGCAAGCCATGAAAAGCCTCCTGCGCATCCACGCTGTTTTCACCAAAGAGCTGCGCCAGCTCAGGCGCGACCGCATGACCTTCGGCATGGTGGTGATGATCCCGCTCATCCAGCTCATGCTCTTCGGCTATGCCATCAACACCAACATCCGCCATATTCCGGTGGGCTTGGTTGATCAAAGCCGCACAGCCTTGAGCCGGGCTGTGGCGCAGACGGTCAGCGCGACCCAGGTGGTCACCTTCATCGCTCAATATGATGACGTGCACCAGGCGGAAAAGGCGCTTGATAATCTGGAGGTGCGGGCCGTGCTTGTGCTGCCGCCTGACCTTGGCGCACGGCTGCTGCGCCATCCCGCTGCTCTTGGCAAGAATCCTGCCGCTGACGCGCGGACGGCCCGTCCAGTTGGGCAATGGCTGGCGGACGGCTCAGATCCCGTGATTGCCGCCGCCATCCGCAGTCTGCGCTCCATGCCCCTGTCCGAAGCCTTGCGCCAGCCTGTTCCCAGCAGCGCGCCCACCTTTGAAACCGTGCTGCTCTACAACCCGGAGCAGCGCACCGCCGTCAACACAGTGCCAGGCCTTGTCGCCATCATCCTCACCATGACCATGATCATGTTCACTGCCGCCGCCATTGTCCGCGAGAGCGAGCGCGGCAATATGGAGATGCTGATCACCACGCCGGTGCGGCCTCTTGAGCTGATGCTGGGCAAGATCATCCCGTATATGTTTATCGGCGGCGTGCAGGTCACGATTATTCTTGGCTTAGGACACTTGATCTTTAAGGTGCCGATAGTCGGCAGCCTGGCGCAGCTCGCCGGGGGCACGCTCCTCTTCATCACTGCCTGTCTCACCTTGGGCTTGGTGTTCTCCACCATTGCCAAGAACCAGCTGCAAGCCATGCAGATGGCCTTTTTCATCATGCTGCCTTCAGTCCTGCTCTCCGGCTTTATGTTTCCGTATGAAGGAATGCCCAAACCAGCGCAGCATATTGCCGAAATCCTGCCTGCCACCCATTTTGTCCGCCTGATTCGCGGCGTTGTCCTGCGTGACGCGCACATCCTCAACATGCCCTATGATGTCGGCTTCCTGGTGATGTTCATCCTTGTCGGCCTGACTGTGGCCTCGCTGCGCTTCAAGAAGCGGCTGGGCTGAGGCGGCTGGCCGTTCGGCGCACCCTGATGTCAGGGAGAGCGCGAAGGTGGAGAGCGTGCGCGGGCTGTTGCCGCAGCCGGTTTGCTCAGCTGGGCGAGGCAGGGAATCAGGGAAGTCAGAGCATCCGTCAGGCAGCAAAAAAATGATATTTCTCCTGAAATATTGAATCCTGTCTGCTGGGAAGCGGAGAGGCTCTTTTCCTGAGGAAATCAGCAGAAGCGACCTATTTTCTATAAAAAAAACTGTATCCAATCAAGATGGACTAACTGAGAAACTTCCGATCTGATGCCAAGGCAACTTTTCGGCTTTCTTTGTTTTTATCGCAAAACACTGCTGACGGAGAAATTTGGCACACACTTTGCATGAACTACAGTGTTCTTCATCTCTTCTTTTTTTGGCCGGTTTCTCTTTCGCAGGGGAAACCGGTTTTTTTATGGGATAAAACGCAAGGGAGAAATTGCCTTTTGCCGCAGATTGAGGTATATGCTTTCCGGCAGGAATGACTCAACCTCTCAGATCCATGCCGACTATCCCTTTCAATATCGTTCTCGTCGAGCCGGAGATTCCGCCCAACACCGGCTCGGTGGCCCGGCTCTGCGGTGCCACGGACTCTGTGCTGCACCTTGTCCATCCGCTCGGCTTCAGCACTGATGACAAGCACCTGAAGCGGGCCGGGCTGGACTACTGGCCGCAGGTGCATATCCGCCACTGGCCGGACTGGGCCACATTCCTTGCCGAGCAGACTTGGCGCAGGCTTTTCTTCTTCACCACCAAAGTGGAGCGGCCCTACTGGCAGGCAGCTTTCCAGCCTGGTGACTTCCTCATTTTTGGCCGGGAAACCAAAGGGCTGCCAGAAGAAATCCTTGCGCTTCACGCTGACCGCTGTTATACCATTCCGATGAGCAACCCGCAGATCCGCAGCCTTAATTTGGCCATGAGCGCCGGGATTGTCCTGTATGAGGCATTGCGGCAGCAAGTCAAAATGTAGGGGCAGTCTGATTCAACCGCTGGAAATTTTGTCCGTATAGTTCTGCAGAAAAGACAACCTGCTGCCAGAATGAGCAAAATGCCTTCCTGCCCCCGCTGCGGCTCTGAAATCCGGCTCGCGGGCGATTGGCAAGCATTTGCATCTGGACGGCAATCGCTCGCGCAGCTTCAATGTTTTAGTGAAAGCCATCAAAGATATTGTTTCCAGCAATCCAATCTTATGAATGATATTCCAAAGAAAGGCAAAGTCTATCTCGTCGGCGCAGGTCCGGGCGATCCTGGTTTGATCACCCTGCGCGGCAAATTCCTGCTCGAACGGGCCGAAGCGGTGGTGTATGACCACTTGGCCAACGTCAAGCTGCTCGCTCATGCGCCCGCCGAGGCTGAGCTGATCTATGTCGGCAAAAAAAGCAATCAGCATACCTTGCCGCAGGAGGGCATCAACCGCCTGCTGGTTGAGCTGGGTTTGGCTGGCAAGCGCGTAGTGCGACTTAAAGGCGGCGATCCCTTCATTTTTGGCCGGGGCGCGGAGGAAATTGAGGAATTAGTCAAGGCGGGCATTCCCTTTGAAGTGGTGCCGGGCGTGACTTCGGCCACAGCTGCTGCTACTTACGCGGGCATTCCGATAACCCACCGCGATTACACGGCTTCGGTGGCCTTTGTCACCGGCCACGAGGCGGACGGCAAGGAAGAATCGAACATCGCTTGGGACAAGCTGGCGACCGGTGCAGGCACGATCATTATTTATATGGGGATTAAAAACCTGCCGATCATCACCAAGAAACTCATCGAACATGGTCGTGCGCCGGACACGCCAGTGGCAGTGGTGCGCTGGGCTTCTACTCCGCAGCAACGATCTGTGGTCGGCACGCTGGCAACTATTACTGAAGTGGTTATGCAAGCAAAGATTACTCCGCCTGCTTTGGTGATTGTCGGTGAAGTGGTTAAGCTGCGTGATATGATTGATTGGTACGAGCACCGCCCGCTGTTCGGCAAGCGAATTGCCGTCACCCGCACCCGCGAGCAGGCCAGCGAGCTAGTCTCCAAGCTGGAGGAATACGGTGCGGAATGCCTTGAATATCCGACCATTCACATCGAACCGGTGGCGGATTGCTCAGTGATAGACGCGGCGTTGGAAAATATGGCCGCATACCACTGGCTGCTTTTCACCAGCCTGAATGCGGTGACCTATTTCTTCAAGCGACTGCATGAGAAAGGCTTAGACAGCCGCGCCCTTGCGCCCTGCAAGATCGGCGCAGTGGGAAAAACTACAGCGGATGAAATCGGCAAATATGGCCTGCGGGCTGATATGATCCCGGAAAGATTCACTGGAGAAGGCTTAGCCGAAGCTCTGATTGCCGCTGGCGAGACGCAGAACAGACGCTTCCTCCTCCCCCGCGCTCTCAAGGCGATGGAGACGCTGGCGGAGCTGCTGGAAGACGCGGGCGGTTCTGTCACTGTCGCGCCGGTGTATCAAAACGTGCCGCCGCAGGGCCGTAAAGACGAGCTGCGCAAAAGCCTGCTGGAGCGTGGCCTTGATGTCGTCACCTTTGCCAGTTCCTCCGCCGTGACCAATTTTCTTAACATGGTGGACGCGCAGGACGAAGCCGAGCTGCATCAGCTTCTTGATCCGGTCAAAATCGCGGTCATCGGCCCGGTGACGGCGGAGACGGTGCGCAAGCGCGGTTTAAAGGTGGATATTCAGCCGGAACGGTACACGATTGACGATCTGGCTGCCGCAATCGCCGCGCAGGGCCGCCAAGGCTGAAATCTCCCCTGTTGTGGTATAAAATATTTTGCGGGCGGTACAGCTTTTTGCATTGTCATTTCTTGGATCGGACGCTATACTGAAGATGAGACCTCCAAACCGTTCATGGACTTTAAACAAAGCCGGAACATCCTGAGGGCACTAACAAATGACAGTGAAAAACAACACATGCCTGCTTGCAGTTCTGTGCAGCGTCAGTCTTCCCACGCTGGCCGCCGCTGATATGCAGCCGATTTCATCCTGCGTCACCTGCGGGGACAACGCCGCAGTCAGCAGTCTGCTGCTGGCGGCAGGAATGTACGGCGGTTTGGATGATGCCGTCTCGAAAAAGGGGCTTGATCTGTCCCTGAGTGAATCAGCCAAGATGTTCAAAGGGGTGCTCCCTGACCAAGGCCAGCTGGACGGTCAGGACATCACGCTCTCTTATACCGGATCAGAGGGGCGGCTGGGGTTCTCCGCCGGATATCTGTACACTGCGCCGGAAAACACCCGCTCCGCCGGAACTGTCCTCTTGGACTTGAACTCGCATGGCCGGAACGTCCTGCACGAAGAAGCTGACAAGCCTTGGTATGTGACTCTTAATTTCACCAAGGATTTCCAGCTCAGCGACTCGATAGCCCTTGGGATTGACTCTAGAACTATGCTGCTCTCGCCCTCGTTTTCAGACGAGGCGGACGGACGGGCGGTTTGTATGTCCTTCAACCTGCCAGTGTCTTATGGTAGCCTATTCACAGTCACCCCGGAGCTGCAATGGTCGCGCTCTTTGGAGACAGTCGGGCAAGCCGACATGGCCGCCGCCGCTGCGGAGAAAAATCCGAACACCTTCTACGGCGGCATGTCCATCAGCTTTTCTTATTAGACCTCTTGTATGAGTGTACTTTCGCCCCCGCTGGTTCCAACGGGGCAAAAGATTTTTTTTTGCCCCTACACGTAGAAAAGCTGATGTTCCTAATGAAAAAGAGGTCTCTGAAAAGAGACCTCTTTTTTTGTCTTCTGCAGAGTGAAGCTCGAAATAAGTGATAAAAAAGCCCTGTCCCCTTTTTGCTGAGAGACAGGGCTTTTTTCGCTCTTGCGAGAATATTACCTTCTTTTTTTTCTTAGAAGGAAATGTTCAGGCGGAGCAGATGGGCAAAATACGCATCCTCAGCAACACCACCGCCGTCAACAACGC
>NZ_JBLWEP010000100.1:0-9085 GCF_048287355.1 Candidatus Electronema sp. TJ | reverse complement strand
TTGCCCCAATTCCAATTGGAATCAAGGCAATTCCAATTGACTTTGCCCCGATTCCAACAGGAATCAGGGCGGTTCAAACGCGCTTTCTCCGAGAAGAAACGACAAAATATCGGGAAAATATGGGCATCGAGGCAAATGCGGGCCAAAAAATCAGGCAGGAAACCGCGCTTCAGGGCAAGGAGGTTTGAACAGCTGCGCGCCCGCTGCCGCAGTTGCAAATTGGCGGCAATCTGCGTAATATGGTGCGGAAAACAATTCTCCCCCAACCGCAGCAGACACGCCCAGCATGACCATCCAGCCGCCGCCCATCGCCTCCAAGGCACTTGAAGCCAATTTCCAGCAGACCGCCAGCACCGTTGCAATTTCCCCCCGCTACGCTCCCCTGCGGGAGGCTGTGGCCCGTTACCAAGGGCTTTCTTCCCGGCTGGAGCATCTGCTCTATGAAATCAGCCACCCGTACCGCAACTGGCAGCTGATCATCAGCGAGCTGCGGCCCTTTGTTCTCAAGAACATCAGCCATTATCTCGGCCATCCGCAGGGGCCGGACTGTTTTGCCCTCTTCGGTTCGATCTTTCTTGAGGCGCTGAAGGATTCCCGCAAGAACAGCAAGGTGGTGGCGCAGACTGTGGAGGCCCTGCTTGCCTATGCGGACAAGCTGATCAGCCTGCTCACGCCGGATTCGCTGCCTCGTTACGCGGATTCGCTCAATGCTTTTTTGGATCAGCTGGCGCGTCTGGATGAAACAGACAGCGGAGTGATGATGCAGATGGTGCAGGGCCATCATCCGCTGAAGAAAATGGGCGAGCAGCTGATCAGTCTGGGGCGCAAGGCTGGAGAGCAGCGTTATTCCTGCGCGGCTGCGGCCCGTCTGCTGCGGAAAATCCTCAGCCTCAACTATTCCTACTGGCTGAGCGAGGACGATCCGCAGCCTTGGTTTGAATCGCAGTGCGGCACCTTCTGCGCAGGCTGGCAGGCCGGGCCGCAATTGGCCGCCATCTCGCATGGCCGGATGCGCGAGCACTTAGCTGCGCTGGAGATGATCCAGATTGAGGAGGAGCCGTATCAGGCCTTGAGCCAGATATTGCAGCTGCCCGCACATATCGACATCGTCCGGCTCTACCGCGACATTCCGGCCAAGCTGAGCGAGGACAGCAGCGCAGATTCTGATCCCACGCTGATCGAGAACCGCAAGCTCTTCTTCCTTTTCCGCATCATGGACACCGCCGGTCTCTCGCTGATTCATGAAGAGACCCTGCGCGAAATCAACCGCTCTCTTGTTCAGCTCATCCGCCGCCAGAGCTTTGACGAAATCGAGCAGTTTTTCACCACCACCTTCCAGCTGCTCAAGGCCAATGTGCGCAAATACCCGCACACCTCCTTGCAGTGCATTCAGGTGATTGGCGGCGAGGTCTTTCAACGCGGCAATTCCCGCTTGGTGGAAGCCTTTCTCTTTGAGACCGTGCGCTTCGGCTTTCAATACGCCAATGTCATGGGCGTTGATGAAGATTGGCAGCCGATCACCAATCCGGCGCATCTGGCCAACATCCGGGTTTGGCTGAATCTGATCATGCAGGAGCCGAAATGGTGCTCGACGCTCTTTTCCGCCTTGATCATCAACATCCGCCTGACCGGCACCTGCGTCAAAGACACGGATCTCTTTCAGCGCGACATCACCCAGCTCCTCAATCACCCGATCAAGCCGATTTACAACCTCGCCAAGCAGTTCACCAAGCTGATGCCGGTCTTTTTCAACGAGATCGGCGCGGAAGGCGAGCTGCGCGATGTTTCCACCGAATTGGACGAGCTGCACAAACGGCACGACGTGCTGATTCACTTCCTGCGCAAGCAGTCGCATGTTGAATCCTCCAACCTGATAGTCGGTTTCATCCGGGCGATCTTTGTTTTCTGGCTGACCTTGGACAAAAACGTCCTCCGGCCCTATCTGCCGGAGGAGATTCTTGGCCAGGTGCAATGCAGCGGACCCTTTGTGGACGAGCTGCACATTCTGGCCAAGCGGGTGCGGGAAACAATGGAGTACAGCAATGTGGATGAGCTGCTGACCTGGGAGGAAACCGAGCGCAAAACTTGGCTGGAGCAGCAGACCGATCTTTCCGCAGGCGAACGCAAACGGTTTGACCTGCTGGTGCGGATGCACCGCCTCCTGCATCACAAGTACAGCCTGGGCATGGAGGAGCTGCGCTGTCAATTGCAGCATGCGGCGCTCAATGGCTTCCCAGAAATGGAGGACTTGCTGTCGGTGCTGGAAGGCGGCGACACCTGCGCCTGCCTTGACGCGCTGCTGACGCATCTGGAGCAGCTCAAGCAGGTCATTCTCAGCGACAGGAAGTTCGAGCCAAAGGAGGAGATCTATTACAAACGCCATATCGCGGTGGATATTCCTTCAGTCTATGGCCGCTACTCGGAGCGCAAGTTTGATGCGCTCGGTCTTGCCTTCCGCCTGGAGACTTTGGCCAACATCTATCTTGAACGGCTGAATCTCTCCATCAATCTGGGCTTCATCACCCAGGCGACCTTCATCCGCATCGGTCAGGCCCTGAGTTTCTACCTCCGCGCCCTGAAGATTGACGGCATAACCAGCCGCCGTTTAGACACTTACACCAGCCTGCTTGACGCTTCGATCAGCATGAAGCGTTTCACCTACACCCAGCATTTGGATATTGTGCGCGGGCTGTCCGAAGGGGTCAAAGATGTGATCTATGCCTATTACACCAATGTGCATCAGAACAATCTCTCGATCATCATCCCGCAGATCGGCAGGGAAAATCTGCTGACCAAATTCCGTCCGCTCTGGGATGAGGAGGACATGCCTTCAACGGTCCACCGCCTGTCGGAATCCTTTTTCCGCGACCTGATCGCCACCACCTTTGGCCTCCAGCATTTGGACAATTTCATCACCCGCATCATCCAAACCTTGGAGGCGCAGCGCGACATTCTGGACGAGCAGACGATTGACCTGCTGATGACCTACAACCCGGAAACGACCATCTCTTCGCTGCACAACGAGAATCTCCGCACTCACAACCTGATTCATCTCGGCAACAAGGGCTTCAATCTGATGCTGCTGGCCAATGACGGCAATCCCGTGCCGCCCGCCTTCATCATCACCACCGAAATCTTCCGCTGCTGGCCGGCGGTGCAGCGTTTCACCAAAGCTAAGGAAGAATTCATGCAGCGTCTGCGGGCCGCAATCACCGGCATTGAGGAGCAGACAGGCCGCAGCTTTGGTTCGCCGGACAAACCGCTTCTGCTCTCTGTGCGCTCCGGCTCGGCGATTTCTATGCCGGGCATGATGGCCACGATTCACAACGTCGGCTTGAACGAAGACCTGCTTGATGAGCTGGTTGCGCATCATCCAGAGAAAAAATATTTCCTCTGGGACACCTACCGCCGTTTCCTGCAATCGTGGGCCATGGGCACCGGCATGGGCCGCGAAGAATTCGGCGGACTGATGAACGCGCACAAGAAACGCTACAATGTCCGTTTGAAACGGGAGTTTTCACCGGAGCAAATGCGCGAGCTGGCCTTGGAATACCGCAACGCCCTGCGGCGGCACGGATGCAACGCGCCGGAAGACCCGTGGCTGCAGCTCATCGGCGCGGTTGAAATGGTGCTGGAGTCGTGGAACACGCACAAGGCCCGCCAGTACCGTCATCTGATGGATGTTTCTGACGACTGGGGCACAGCCGTGACCGTGCAGGCCATGGTTTACGGCAACCGCAGCCAGCAGGCCGGCAGCGGCGTGCTTTTCACTGCCCATCCGTACCGCAAAGTGCGGCGGGTCGCGCTTTGGGGCGATTATGCCTCTGGCGATCAGGGCGAAGACATTGTTTCCGGTCTTGTCACCAGCTATCCGATTTCGGTGGAGCAGGCGGAATTGGACGGACGCGCCGCCGAGCAGACTTTGGAGCGTCGTTTCCCGAAAATTTACGAACGGCTCCTCAACATCGCCCGCGATCTGGTCTATACGAAAGAGTGGAACCCGCAGGAGATTGAATTCACCTTTGAAAGCCCTGAGCCGGAGAATTTGTACATCCTCCAGACCCGCGACATGATCACCATCAAGAAGAAGGAGCATTTCCGGGTTTTTGAGGAGAGCGAGACGCAGCAGGCGGCGGTGCTTGGCAAAGGCATTGGCGTGAGCGGCTCGGCGCTTTCGGGGCTGGCGGTGTTTACTGACGAGAATATTCGTCTGCTTCGCAGCCAGCAGCCGGGCGTGGCCCTGATTCTCATCCGTCAGGACACGGTTCCAGAGGATATTCGGGAAATTTCCATGTCCGACGGCCTGCTGACCGCGCGCGGCGGCCAGACTTCACATGCCTCTGTGGTGGCGACCAGATTGGAGAAGACCTGCGTGGTCGGATGCCGCGATTTGCAGGTCTTTGAGGCCCAAGAACATGCCCTGATCAACGGTTTCCGCATCAAGTTCGGCGATCCGGTCTCGATTGATGGCCGCAGCGGCCTCTTCCTGCGCGGAATGCACCCGACACGGGAGGAAGTGCATATTTTGCCGCTGTAGCGGCACTGTGTTTGAGCTGAAATGGGCTGTCAGGAATATCTTTGACTCGAAGGAGGAAAACTGAACGATGGGCGTTCCAAAAAGAACAACGAAAGCGCAGTCAGAAGAAGGGCTTTCCCGCTTGCTTGCTGCGCTGGAAGCCCGCACCAAGCTGCTGGCTTTCTTTTTTGGCCTGTGTTTTGTGGCGGCATTGCTGGTTATCGCTGTCTGGTTTCCGCAGCCGACACCGTTTCAATACGTTGTATTCCGCAGTGTGCTGGCTGTGGCAGCTGCCGGAGTTGCCGGGGTCATTCCCGGCATGATCCGCTTGAAAGCGCAGCCAGGAACGGCGTTGCTGATTCATGCGGGCGGGGCGTTGGCGGTGTTTGTAATGGTTTATCTGCTTGCGCCTGCGGCGTTGCCCCCGGAGGAAAAGCCCGCTGAGAAAAAAGCTGCTTCCGCGCAAGTTGTTCATCAGCTCATTCAAGGGAACAACAATACTGCCATTAATTTAGAAAAAGGTAATATGGAGAGAAAACAATGAAGAGTAAAATAACAGCGTTGTCATTGACCGGTTTGTTATCTGTCTCTCACGCTTCCGCAGAAACTCCTGTGGCGCATCAGTCAGTTGTTGGCGATAAAAATCATGCTTGCAATCTCGAACAGGGGAATGTTTACTACTGTAAGGATTGTTGTACTGAGGAGAAAAAACGTTTAGATTCAATTACAGAAAAGTTAGATCATGCAGACGAGAAACTGCCACAATCAGTAGTAACGAGAGCTAAAAGACTAATAGCAAGAAATAATAATGATCTTGCGAGAAAATGGCTTGAATGGAGCGATAGCACATATAGTGCTTCTTTTGAAGAAACGCAATGGTTGTTAGGGAATGAAGATAAGAAGATAGGAAAAAACAAGGAAGCTCTGATGCATTACAAAAAAGCTGTTGTGTTGAACGAAGAAAAGAATCCAAAGTATCTAATGTCAGCAGGAAAGATGGCCCGTGATTATGGCGAATACGAAGAAGCGAAAAAATGGCTGGAAAAGATTTTGCAAATTAGATTAGCTGAAAAAAAGAACGATATCAATCTTGCTGAGGCAAGTAGAGAATTGGCCGTTCTATATGATGATGATCGTTGCAAAAAAGATGATCAGGATAAAGCTGAGAAGCTATACCAAGAAGCACTTAAAATATATGAAGAAGAATATGGAATAAACAGTAAACATTACGCGACTGTCTTATGTGATATAGCCAATTATCACCGCAGGAGAAATAACTACCTGAAAGCAGAACCACTATTTGAGAGATGCCTCGATATTATGGGGAAAATTTCTGATGAAAATGATCCTTATCTAGCTATGTTCGTCGCAGATTTTGCTCTTATCCAAAAAGAAAATGGAAAGATTGAAGAAGCTGATCAATTGTTCAGCCGAGCACTTAGAATTTGCGATGCGGCGAGTATTCTGGGGACAGACTGTGATGACATTGGAATGATTAAAAATAATGTCGCTGAGTTTTATGAATCTCAAGAACGTTACAAAGAAGCAGAGCAGCGATATGAAGAAGCCCTTTCCATCTTGAAGGCAAAACTTTCTAATGGCCATAAACAGATTGATGAAGTTCAGAGGAATTACGATAGGATGAAACAGAAAATGACAGAGTAGAAGTAGATTTTAAAACTACAGAATGAATATATGTTTAATCTTCAACTGCATATCCATCCGCAAACTGAGCAGCGACTGGGAGCAATTTTTGCTCATGCTCAAAATGAAGAAACATTCGTCCAGAATATTATTGCTTACCAAGTTTCCGAACTCAGAAAAGGAATTGTCAACATCCGTCTTGAGTTGAAACATCTTGAGGAAAAATACAAGCAGACAAGCGACGAGTTCTATCATCAGTATATGCAGGGACAGGCGGATGACAGCGAAGAGATGCTGCTCTGGGCAGGGCTGTATGAAATGCTGCGTGACAATGAGAGTCGTCTGCGTGAGCTTTCATGATCACTGAGTATTTCGCGGAGATCGAACGGACAGTGATTTTGTTTTTTGCTGCTTCAGCACGGGAAGACGCGGAACTGCTTGTTGACTTTCGCCACATCTGATCTATACTGTAAAATATAGATCAACCTTTGCCGAGCACAGGGAGCCAGCGCATGGAAACCGCGAAACTGTTCACCAATGGCCGCAGCCAAGCTGTCCGCCTGCCTAAGGAGTTCCGTTTGGAAGGCAAAGAGGTTTTCATCAAAAAAACCGGGGCAGGCATTCTGCTTCTGCCGAAAGATCAATCTGTCTGGGATGCGTGGGAGGAAATGCTGCTCAAGGGCGGCGAGCCGCTGCTTGCCGAGCGCAATCAGCTGAATGATCAGCAGCAACGAGAAGGACTTGATGATCTATTTGCTTGACACTTGCATCTGCATTTATTTGATCAATAAACGCCCTCCATCCCTCATCAGCAATTTCAAACAGCATCAGCCCGGAGAGATAGGCATTTCCGTCATCACTGCGTCAGAATTGCAGTACGGCGTGGCGATAAGCTCCCGGAAGAAGGAAAATCAGGAGCGGCTTGACGTTTTTCTTGCCCCTTTTGACATTCTTCCCTATGATGCCAAAGCGGTTGCGGCCTATGGCGGCATCAGAGCAGAGCTGGAGAAAAAAGGTCAGCCCATCGGCCCGCTGGATATGCTGATTGCTGCACAAGCCTTGAGCGGCGGCCTGATTCTCGTCACCAACAACGAGAAAGAATTTCAGAGAATTCCCGGCCTGAAAATTGAGAATTGGGCGGCTTGAATTCAGAATAAATATTCCCATTCACATATCATTCCTCAGAGGCATCATGGCAAAAATTCAGGTGAAAAATCCCATCATCGAGATTGACGGCGACGAAATGACCCGGATCATCTGGGCGTTCATCAAAGACAAGCTGATTCTGCCGTATCTTGATGTGGATTTGCACTACTACGACCTTTCCATTCAGAAGCGCGACGAGACCAGCGACCAGATCACCGTGGACGCGGCCAATGCGATCAAGCAGCACCGCGTGGGCGTGAAATGCGCGACCATCACCCCGGACGAGGCCCGCGTCAAAGAGTTCAGCCTGAAGGAAATGTGGAAGTCGCCGAACGGCACAATCCGCAACATCATTGGCGGCACGGTTTTCCGTCAGCCGATCATCTGCAAGAACATCCCGCGCCTAGTGCCAGGCTGGACAAAGCCGATTGTCATTGGCCGCCACGCGTTCGGCGATCAATACCGCGCCACGGACTTCCTCATTCCCAGCGCAGGCAAGCTGACCATGCGCTTCGAGCCTGCGGACGGCGGCCCAGCAGTTGAATACAAGGTTTTCGACTTTCCCGGCAGCGGCTGCGCGATGGGCATGTACAATCTCGACGATTCTATTCGCGGTTTTGCCCGCTCCTGCATGAATTACGGCCTCACGCTTGGCTGGCCGGTGTATCTGTCCACCAAAAACACCATCCTGAAGAAGTACGACGGCCGCTTCAAGGACATTTTCCAGAAGGTGTACGAGGAAGAATTCAAGACGCGCTTCGAGTCGGCAGGCATCAGCTATGAGCATCGCTTGATTGACGACATGGTGGCCGCAGCCCTGAAATGGGAAGGCGGCTTTGTCTGGGCCTGCAAGAACTACGACGGCGATGTGCAGTCCGATACAGTGGCGCAAGGCTTCGGCTCGCTCGGCCTGATGACTTCCGTGCTGATGACCGAGGACGGCCAGACGGTTGAGGCGGAGGCGGCGCACGGCACTGTCACCCGCCATTACCGCGAACATCAAAAGGGCAACATGACCTCAACCAACCCGATTGCCTCCATTTTCGCGTGGACGCGGGGGCTGTATTACCGGGGGAAATTCGACGCAACGCCGGAAGTCATGCGCTTTGCCGAGACGCTGGAGCGTGTCTGCGTGGAAACGGTGGAATCCGGCTTCATGACCAAGGATTTGTCCCTGCTGATCAGCAGAACGCAGCCGTGGCTGACCACCGAGGAATTCCTAAACAAGCTGGATGAGAATTTGCGCGCGGCGATGAACTGACACAGTGCGGCTTCTCCTTGAAGCCCTTGCCGAGCTGCTCTTCCCGGCCCGCTGTCTGGGCTGCGGAGCGCAGCTCGGCTCCAGCCGACCACCCTTGCTCTGCCAGAAATGCCGGACAGGGGTTTCCATAATTTCCCGCCCTTTCTGTTCCTGCTGCGGCACGCCTGGCGCAGCGCATCGCTGCCGGAACTGCCAGCAGCACCCCTTCGCCTTTGATCAGGCGCGTTCCCTTCTTGTTTATCAGGAGCCAGTCAAATCGCTCATCCATCAGCTCAAGTTTGATGGCAAGCTGGCTGGATTAAGCACCTTTGCTGCCTTGGCGAAAGAGGCGGATGCCGCAGCCCTGTTCCACGAGCCGGATTTGATTCTGCCCGTGCCGCTGCACCTCCGCCGCCTGCGCTGGCGGGGCTTCAATCAGTCGCTGCTCTTGGCCAAAGCCTGCTTTCCGGCATGGAAAAAGAAAGGTGGTGGTCAAATGGCAAGTGATGCTCTCAAGTTGAGATTGTAGCGGACAATGA
>NZ_JBLWEP010000099.1:0-9222 GCF_048287355.1 Candidatus Electronema sp. TJ | reverse complement strand
GCCCCTCGTATTCGGAAAACAGACGCTGCCCGGCGGCCTGAACAACGCATTCCCGTGCCTGTCAGAAAACATCGGGAATGGTTTTCTGAAAACCTCGCTCGATGCCGTCAGAAAACATCGAGCGAGGGAAACATACGAGGTCGAGCGAGGGAAGCACACGAGGTCGAGCGAGGTTTTCTGAAGACATCGAGCGAGGTCGTCAGGAAACCTCGCTCGATGTTTTTGCAGGAGCAGCAGGGAGAGGGTGCGTCAGGGCTTCTTGAAGGCCTCGGCCAGCTCAGTCACGGCCATGGCGTAGCGGTTGGAATGGTTCCAGTGGGTGATGGCCTGAAAGTTGGGATAGCCCGCGATGTAGCGGAAGGCCTGCGCTGACTGCTGCGGATCCAATTCCAGCTCGACTATGGACAGAGGCCGGTTACCCGGCGAAGGCGGAATCGTCCGGCCTGGCGCGGCGGCGCGGACGGCCTCGACCGACACCCGGCCTTTCTGCCAGCCTTTCTCCATCGCCTCCCGCAGCCGCTTGTCCTTCAGCTCCGGCCCCAGCTCGGCATAAACCGGTGCGTCCAGCACCCAGCCGTGCTTGCTGATGTAATTGGCAATGGAAGCGAGCACATCCGGCACCGAGTTCCAGACATCACGCTTACGGTCGCCGTCAAAGCTGACCGCGAAGGAGCGGAAGGAAGAGGGAATGAACTGCGTCTGGCCGAAAGCCCCGGCGTAAGAACCTTTGATGCCGTGCGGATCCATGCCGTTCTCCTTGCAGAGGCGGAGGAAATCAACCAGCTGGCCCCGGAAGAAGTCCGAGCGGCGCGGGTATGCGTCAAACAGCGTGTTCAGCGTTTGCAACACATCGAAGCTGCCCTGATTGCTGCCGTATTTGGTCTCCACCGCCCAGATGGCGACAATGGTTTCCCGGTTCACGCCGAACTGCCCTTCGATCCGGTCGAGCAGCACCTTGTGCTCGAGCAGCCTGGCCTTGCCTGTGCGGATGTTCTGCTCGGTGATGAAAAGCGGGAAGTAGCTGTAATAAGGCTTGGCCTCCCAAGGCCGGTCCATCAGTTCCAGCACCTTTTTGGAGAGAGTCTGGCCTTGGAAAATACGGCGCAGCTCGTCCTGGCTGAAACCGTGTTTCAGCTCCAGCTCACGGAAGAGCTGGCGGTACTTGGGCTGCTGAAGATCAATCAGCTGGCCGTCCTGCACCAGATCAGCGGCTTTAGGGGCTGCGTTTGTCTGCGCCGACGCAGCAAAAGGCAAGGCAAGCTGGAGGGCGGCGAAAAGCAGAGCGGAGCAGGAAAGAGAGGCGATGCGCATGGAAAAACAGGGAGTTTCAGGTTGATCAGACAGCCTGCCGCCTGAACTGGCAGCTGAAGGCACGGATGAAGTCGTCAAGCCGCTCAACGGGCAGGGCGTTGATGCCTGCCGCAGCCGCCCGCCCGCCGCCAGTGGGAAACTGGCGGCAGAGGCTGTCCGCGCCGTTCCGATTCTGCAAGGGAGCGCGGACGCTGACCAAGAGCGAGCCGTCACTGTTTTCAGTCAGCAGGGCATGGGCCAAGGCAGGCCGCTGGTTGGCCAAGGCGTTGGCGCAGACACCGGAGACCCGCCGCGCCCAGGCTTCGGCAGGCATGCGGAAGACCCGGCCTGCTTCATCCTCATGCAGCGGCGTGGAGGACAAGGCTTTGTCCATGTCGTTCTTGCAGCCTTCGCGCAGAGTGCGCAGGGCCGGGGATTCCGCATGAAAGGCCAGCGGGTTCTCATAGGGACGGACAAGGCGGCACAGCTCGGCAGGATGAAAATAGAGATCGTCCACGGCCGCGCCGTAGCTGTTGTAGTTGAGGAGGATGCCGGTCTCGCGCAGCCGCTCTGTTTCCTCGCAGCTGAGACTGAGCCGCCGGGCGAGCTGCAAGGCGGCTTCGTCGAGATTGTCGCCGAAAGCGCCAGCCACTGCCCAGAGCGCGTGCCTGTCGTTCAGCAGCTTGTTGACAAGCAGCGAGGTGCAGAGCAGCGGGTCAGGGTCGATGTGCGCGGTCAGCCGTTCGGAAACCGGCACCTCGCCCGCATAGTGATGGTCGGCATAGAAGACCGTGCAGCCGTTGGCGAGCAGCTTGAGCAGGCTGTCCCGGTTCTTGTCCAAGGAGATGTCCAGCACAGTGACTTGGCTGCCTTGCTCGTCCTCAATCTGCCGGAGCAGAGCAACGTCGCGCTTCACCCCGGTGATCAGGCGGGCTTCCGGCTGCGGCTGCGCCAGCCGCAGCTGGTGCAGAGCGCAGATGCCGTCCGCGTCGCCGTTGAAGACATCAAGCCGCTTCATGCTTGTTTAGAAGTCCATGCCGAAGGGGCTGCCGATGTTGGCAAGCTGGAACATGATGGTGATCTGCTCGTTGTCCGGGGTGGTCTCCGCTGCCAGCTCCACCGACCAGCAGGAGGGATGATAGATCAGGCGCACCTTCTCTTGCACGGTGATGGAATCCTCCAAGGATTTCTCCAGCGAATAGCCTGCGGAGAAGTCGTACATCAGCTTGATCAAGGTCGAAAGCCGCACTGAGCTGGTGTCGCTGCCGCCCCAGATGTTGTTGTAATACAGGTAGTCCAGCGAGAAGATGTCGCCCCTCCAGCTCCGGTAGTCACCTTCAGCAAAATGCCTGAGGAAGCCGTCATCATAGACGCTGATGTCGGTTTCGTACTTGAAGATCAAGCTGCTGGTCGGATACCAGGCAGTGCGCAGCTCAACCGGCAGGAACGGCTCGTCGTCCGCCTCGCTGCGCAGGTCGTAGCTCTGCTGGAGTTTGACATAGCCGTAGTCGCGCTCGAACTCCTCCTTGTTCCGCTTGATCCCAGAGACACTGAAGAAGTTGTTGATGCCGTAGGTTATTCTATTCTGGTCGCCGAAGCTGTCCACCGCGTCAAACTGGGGCACGTCCTTGTCGTCATCAGTGACATAGGTGTGCTTGAGGAAGGGGCGGAGAACATGGCTCCAGCCGTCGCCCGTCTCCCCGAAATCCTTGCGCAGCAGGGTGGAAAGCTCTGACTCGAAAGAACCAAGGACGCGGTTCTTCGTGTCGCTGTCCGCCCAAGCCGCATCGCCGTTGCCGTCAATGGAGTAGGCCGTGTTGCGGAGACCGGCAGTGAAGGCGGTTTCCATGCGCTGCTCAAAAAAGGGCACCGCCGCTGTCACTCTGGGATAGAGGTCAATCCTCTGTGCGCCCACTCCCGTTTCCCGCCAGTAGTGCACATAGTCTGTGTTCCACAGCAGGTCGGTTTTGACTTCGTCGTAGATGTTCAAACGACCAGTGTGTTTGACCTCCGGCAGCTTCCACAGGGCAGTTGAGCCGTTTGCCCCTTCAGCGAGATCATCAATGCCCACCAAATTGGCTTGCAGCGACATGCCGTTGCCCCACGAGCGCAGCGTGCGCAGGCTGTTGGTGCGCTGATCTGTTGTTCTGTCCTGCAGGCCGCGTCCGAACTGGTCAAGAAAATAGCGGTCGCTCTGGGTCAGGCCGGTGCGGGCAAAATCAAATTCGCTCAGATAGTCACGGTCAGAAATCAGGTCAAGGTCCAGCCGGGCTGTCCACTCGCCGAGCCGCTGGTCCGCCTTGCCCCGCAGCCAGTAGCGTTCCTGCTCGGTGTAGGTGTAGCGGCCTTCCGCATCCAGATCGTCTGAGAGGAAGTTGGCCATGAGCGTGCCCTTGTCTCCCTGATCGAGCGCATAGCGGCCCTCGGCCCCGGCCATCAAGCCCCGGTTGGCGATGTAGTGCGGATACAGAGTGATGTCCGCGCTCGGCGAGAGGTCAATGAAGAAGGGCAGCTCCATGCCGAAGCCGTTGCGGTCGGACATGGACACCAACGGGAAGAGGAAGCCGGTTTGGCGGCTGCGCTTGGCAGGCAGGATCATGATCGGTGTGTAGAGCACCGGCACGTCCTTGATGCGGAATGTGGCGTGTTTGAGGTAGGCGTAGCCGCCGTCAGTGATGTCCGCCTCTGCCGCCTTGAAGCTCCACGGCGGCGTTTCGCCGTCTTTGAGCTTGCAGGTGATGATCCAGCCGTCTTCAATATGATAGGTCAGTTCGCCGGTCTTTTCAATTTTCCGGCCTTCAAAATGCATGTCCTTGTACTGGCGGATGATGGCCGCGTTTTCAAAGTAACCGGTCTCCTGCTTGAGGTTGACCGTACCCCCGGTCGCTTTGAGCTGTTCTGGACCGATTTCAATGAAGACCTTGCCGTCCGCCCGCACGGTGCCATCGTCCATATTGTAGAGCATCCGGTCAGCTTTGATGGTGGTCATCACCTTGGAGACCGTCACCGTCTTGGCTTCGGCAGTATTGCCGCTGATTTCCGGCACCGCCTTGGACACAGCCAGCATGTCACCGCCTTCAGCCGGGACTGCCTGCTGTGTAGGAGCAGAAGCAGCGTCCGCCGCCGCGCTGCCGAGCAGATCGTCCCAGCCGCTTTTCTTTTCCTTTTTTCCCTGACCGGTCGTCTTCTCAATTTTGGTCAGTTCAACATTGCCTTCCGCCGCAATACGGGCAGGGTTCTCCAGCCGGGTCAGCTTGTCGGCATTGATCTCCCATTGCTGGGCTTTGACGGATTCCGCCGCCGCGTTCAGCGCGGTGGCCAAGCAGCAGAAAAAAATTGCGGCAGGCAAAAGTGGTCTGAGGGAATGCACCTTGACGCGCTCCTGTGAGATGGTAAAAGAAAGGAACAGCTTGCAGTTTGGCTGATTCTGCCTCAAACTTACGCTTCCGCCCTGCCTGTGTCAAGGGAAAAGGCGCGGCAAGCGGCGCAGTTTGCCCTTGCGCAAAGCTGGATTTTCTTTTATACAGCAGGGTATTGCGTAGTCAGGTTTTCGGCCCTTTCAACCTCATCCTTGCCAAGGTGGATTCCTCCGGCGGCAGCGGTCTCCGCATCTCCGCAACGTTCCTATGAACTACATCTTCGGCCCGGTCAACTCGCGGCGGCTCGGACGCTCGCTGGGCATAGACCTTTTTCGGGAAAAAATCTGCTCCCTCAATTGCATCTACTGCGAGGTGGGAGCGACCACGCTGCTGACCTGCGAGCGGGCGGAATATGCTCCAACAGCGGCGGTCATGGCGGAAATTGATGCCTTTTTCGCTGATCAGGAGCGGGCGGCAGCGGTGGATTTCGTCACGGTCACGGCCAGCGGCGAGCCGACCTTGCATTCCGGCTTAGGCGAGATTCTGGCGCATCTGAAACAGCAGACGGCGCAGCCAGTTGCCGTGCTGACCAACGGCACTTTGCTCTGGGACGCGCAGGTGCGGCGCGAGCTGACGGCGGCGGACGTGGTTATTCCTTCGCTGGATTCCGCCCTGCCTGCCGGATTCCGGCGGATTGACCGCCCGGCCAAATGTCTTGATCTGACCAAAATCATCGAGGGCCTGACGGTCTTTTCGCACGAGTTTCATGGCCAAATCTGGCTGGAAATCCTGCTTGCCCAAGGCATCAACGACACGGATGAGGAAGTGGCGGCTCTTTGCCAAGCGGCGGCGCGGATGCGGCTCGACCGCATCCAGCTCAACACGGTGATCCGGCCTCCGCTGGAGCCGTTTGCCCGGCCTTTGCCGCAGGCGCGGATGGAGGCGGTCGCGGCGGAGTTTCTCCGGCGCGATCCGTCCCGGCCTGTGGACATGCTTTCCGGCGGCGCGGCCCAGGAGGAGAACGGGCCAGCCGGACGGAAGCAGTTTGATCTCAGCAGGGCCGCCGACCGGCTGGCCTTGCAGGACGAGATTGTGGAAATGCTGAAACGGCGGCCTTGCACGGCTGCCGACATCAACCGCGTTTTCCCTGCGGGGGGCGCGGATAGGGTTGAGCAGCTGCTTGACGCGCTGGTCCGGGACGGTCTGCTGCACAAGCGGACGCACAACGGCAGGCTCTATTATCAGACAGGCCCGGACGAGGCGCATTCGGAATGAGCGTGGCTGCTTAGATTGTTTACTTTTTTCATTCAGGATGCTGAATTATGACCGATGAAGCGGAGAAGCCCGCTGAAGAGCAGGAAAAAAATCCACTGAAAGAGGGTGCAGCGGAAGCCGCGCCGGAAAAGAAGGTGCCAAAGAAACGCGCTCCACGCAAAAAGAAGAGCGAGGAACCGGCGGCGGAGGTGATTCCGGCGGAAGCTCCGGTTGCAGCTGAAGCTGCGCCGGAAGAAAAGAAGGCACCGAAGAAGCGTGCCCCTCGTAAGAAAAAGAGCGAGGAGGCTGCGGCGGACAAATCGGCGGAGGTGATTCCAGCGGAAGCTCCGGTTGCAGCTGAAGCTGCGCCGGAAGAAAAGAAGGCACCGAAGAAGCGTGCCCCTCGTAAGAAAAAGAGCGAGGAGGCTGCGGCGGAGGCTGTTCCGCCGGTGACAGAGACGGTGCGCGAGGAAGCGCCTGCCACTGCGGAAGCGTCAGAAGAATCTTCTGACCAGCCTGTTCCGGCAGCCGGTGCTGCGGAAGCTCCGCCGCCTGCGAAGAAGAAGCGTTCCCGCCGCCGGGGCAAGAAAAACCGGGCTGAGACCGAGCCTTCTTCGGGGCAAGCTGAGGAGGCTCTTGCACCGGAGCAGCCCGCTGCTGAGGATAAGGAAAAAGGTCGGCAGAAAAAGAAGCCGCAGCCTCCTCCGCGCAGCCGCGAAGAGGATGAAGACGATGATGTGATCAGCGACGATGAGCTGCCGGAGCGCAGCCGCAAGAAAGTCTGCGCCAAGCTGCTGATCAACGCGGAGGAGCCGGAGGAATGCCGCATCGCCATAGTCGAGGACGGGCGGCTGGAGACTTTCCACGTCTCGACCACCGTCAGCGAGCGCACCAAGAACAACATCTACAAAGGCCGGATTGTCTCCATTGAGCCGAACTTGCAGGCCGCGTTCGTCGAAATTGGCACCGGGCGCAACGGCTTTCTGCCCTTCATTGACATCCACCCGGAATACTACAAAGAAGACATCAGCGAGCAGACCCGCACCCTCATCCGCCAGCAGCAGTGGCGGAAGCTGAAGATCGAAGACGTGATCAGCAAGGGGCAGGAAGTGCTGGTGCAGGTGGTCAAGGAGATCACCGGCAACAAAGGGGCGAACATCACCACGTATTTGTCTCTGCCAGGCCGCTGTTTAGTCCTCATGCCAGGCAGCGACAGCTCCGGCATCTCGCGCAAAATCTCCGGCGATGAGCGGCGCAGCGAGCTGCGGCAGATGATGGCCAATCTCAGCCTGCCCGAAGGCATCGGCTACATCATCCGCACTGCCAGCGCGGAGATCACCCCGGCGGCACTGGAAGAAGACCTCAGTCAGCTTCTTAAACTCTGGGAGGAAGTCAGGCGGCGCGGCCAGACCATGCCCTCGCCTTCAATGGTTTATGAGGATCAGGACACCATCGTCCGCTTTCTCCGCGACCATTTCACCCCGGATATTCAGGAAATCATCGCCGATACCCAGGATGCCTGCGATCAGGCGGCCCGCTTTGTCGCCGGTCTGCCGGAACCGCAGCGCAGAGTGCAGGTCAGGCTGCATCGGGGCGTGAAGCCGATCTTCAACCAGCACAGCGTTGAGGAGCAGATTGAGTCTATCTACCAGCCGCAGGTGCAGCTCCCCTCCGGCGGCTCGATCGTCATCAATCCCACCGAGGCGCTGGTGGCCATTGATGTCAACTCAGGCCGGACCTCGCAGAAAGGCGATTTCGACCAGTCCATCTTTCTTGCCAACATGGAGGCGGCGGAAGAGCTGGCCCGTCAGCTCCGCCTGCGCGATCTTGGCGGCCTGATTGTCGTGGATTTCATAGACATGCGCAGCAGCTCGCACATCAGGGAGGTGGAGCGGCAGGTCAAGAACGCCATGCGGCGCGACAAGGCCAAGGTGGACATCAGCCGCATCTCCCGCTTCGGCCTGATGCAGATTTCCCGCCAGAAGATGGGCGCGCCGATTGAGAAGGGCAGCTATCATGTTTGCGAATACTGCGGTGGACGCGGGGTGCTCCGCTCGGTGGAGACGCAGGCACTGCACTATCTGCGCCGGATTCAGACCGGCATCAGCCGCAAGAAAGTCAGGCGGGTGGAGGCCAGCCTGCCGCTGGAGGTCGGCCTCTATCTGCTCAACAAGAAGCGCAATGACATCGCCGATCTGGAGGCCAAGCATCAGGCGGCGATTGAAATCCGCCTTTGCCCGGACATGCGGCCCAACGACCACAAGATTGATTTTCTCTCCTGACGCATGGCAGGCCTGTCCGCTCTCTTGACAAAAGGGCGGACAGGCGGTAAGCTCTGCGGCATCATTCCTCATCGCCCGGATGGCGGAACAGGTAGACGCAAGGGACTTAAAATCCCTCGGTTCTTGTAACTGTACGAGTTCGATTCTCGTTCCGGGCACCAGTAAATTCAAAGGGTTACAGTTGTTTTGCTGCAACCCTTTTTCTTTTGATTTTTCCCGTCTGTGTAATTCCTGTGTAATCGTGCCCAAGAACGGCTTTCGCTATTCTTCATGTTTCATGCCGCAGACTTATACCGTTTTTCCAGCACGTCCATAGCGGCCTGAATATGCTCGCCGTTTTGATGGCTGTACCGGGCCACCATCTGCAAAGTTTTATGCCCTGAAATCCTCTGGACAGTGGGCAGGTCAACCCCGGCTTGGACAAGATGCGTTATTGCCGTATGCCGCAAGGTATGCGGAACAACCTGCTTTGGATCAAGCCCGGCAGCTTTCACCACCTCCCGGAAGGCGTGCTCCGGCCATCTGATATGTCCGCATTCTGACAACGCGGAAGGAAAAAGCCACTCCTGCCCCAGTTCCGCTGTCTTCAAAATCTCGGCAAGATATTCAGCCAGATTCTTTGTGACAGGCTGCTCCCGTGCGCCTGCCTTGGCCTGCGGAATGAAGATGATCCGCCGGTGCAGGTCAATGTGCTCAAGACGGATGGAGAGTATTTCTGACCGCCGCATGGATGTTTCCAGAGCAATCCTGATGAAAGGATAAATGAATGAGCTTTGATGCTCCGCCGCCTTGTTCAGCAGCTCTGCTGCCTGCGCAGCGGTGAGATAGACCATCCTGCCGCCATCCTCTTTCAGGCGGTTGATCTTGGCCGGGCGGTGATCAATCCATTTCCATTCAACCGCCTTGGAAAACAGATGCGACAGCGCGGCCAGCTCCCGATTGATGGTTCCGTTTGTCACCCCTTCCTCTTTCCTGCTCTTCTTGAACCGTTCAAGATCAAAGGCGGCAATGCTGGAAAGCGGCTTGTCCTTGAAGAA
>NZ_JBLWEP010000098.1:0-9301 GCF_048287355.1 Candidatus Electronema sp. TJ | reverse complement strand
GGCTTGGCCGGAGAAATCCGGGCCGTCAGCCAGATGGAGATGCGCCTGCGCGAGGCCCGGCGGCTCGGCTTCAAGACCTTCCTCATGCCCGAATCCAGTCGGCGACAGCTGGAGGCAGGGTCTGCTGAAGGCATTCTGGCGCATCCGGTGCGCACCGTGCACGAGGTGGTGGAGAAGCTCTTTGTCTGAGGCTGCTCCATTGTCTTCTTTGCTCCAAAAAGAAAAGGCTGCCTTGAAGGCAGCCTTTCTTATATGCGCAGAGCGTAGAACGTGCAGATCAGACGCAGCCGGTCGGTTTCGGCAGGCCGGCCATCTTGCAGGCTCCTTTGCCTGGGCCGGAGGGGAACAGCTCGTAAATCCGCTTCAGCGGGAAGCCGGTGGTCTTGGAGAGGATGCGCACCATCGGGGCGATGCCATTCTTCTTGTAGTATTCCTGCAATGCGTCAATCACTTTCTGGTGTTCCTCGGTGATATCGTTGATGCCCTCAACGCTTTTGACGTATTCAACCCAGTTCTGATCCCATGCCTCGCCGCCGTTCAACAGGAAGCCGTCTTCATCAACTTCGTAAGATTTTCCGTTGTGCTCAATGGTTGCCATAGTGGTTCTCCCTTAAAAAAGATAGATTGAAATGAATAAAGGCATATTCACCGTTGCGGTCTGTACGGATTCAGACCAAAGACATACCCTATGGTCATCTCTTTGTCAAGCGTTCTTCGTTTTTTTCTGCCTGTTCCGGCAGCCTGAAAGCGGCGGCGGCGAGGGAATGCACAATGATTGGCATTTTTCCTGACAACCTGCTATCTTGTGCGGATGAGGCAGGAGAGGCGCAGCTCCTTTCGGACCAAAAATTCATTGGAGAGTAAAGCAATATGTTGGATTTTCTACGCAAGCAGGCTCAGTCACCCCTGATTCAGACTGTGGTGGTGATCATCGCGGTGGTGTTCATTTTCTGGGGAGTCGGCACCAATCTGGGCGGCAGCCGCAGCTCCGTGGCCACAGTCAACGGCACAGAAATACCCGGCATGGACTTCAGCCGCGCCTATAGCCAAGCATTGGACGGCCTACAGCAGCAGTTCGGCGGCAGAATGCCGTCCGGTTTTGCCGAGCAGCTCGGCATCCGCGAGCAGGTGTTGCACCGGCTGATTCAGGCCGAGCTGCTCCGCCAAGGCGGCGCGGAGGCAGGCATCAGGGTCAGCGAGCTGCCGGTGCAGCAGCGGATAGCCGAGATGGAGGTTTTTCAAGAAAAGGGTAAATTCAGCCTGCAACGCTACAAGGACGTTCTCAGCCAGAACCGGATGACTCCCGGCTCGTTTGAGAAAGGGCTGAAATCCGACCTCAGCACTGAGCGGGTGCAGGAGCTGGTCGGCGACTTCACCGTGATTTCCGACAATGCCGCCTCCCGCTGGCAGGCGTGGAGCAACGAGCAGCTCAAGCTGGCCTATGTGAAGCTGGAGCCTGCCGCTTTTGAGAGCAAAGTTGCCGCAGACGACAAGGCGTTGGCCGCTTGGTTTGAGAAAAATAAGGAGAGATACCGCTCCGAGCCGAAAGTCCGGCTGAAGTATCTTTTGTTCAATCAGAGTGACGATGAGAAAGAGATCAAAATTGCTGACGAGGAGCTGACGGCCAAGTACGAGCAGGACAAGGAGAGCTACCGTCAGCCGGAGCAGCGTCATGCCCGCCATATTTTGTTTAAAATCGAGAAAAACGCACCGGAAGATATCCGCGCTGAAAAAAAGAAGCAGGCTGAGGCTGTGCTGGCTCAGGCCAAGGCGAAAGAAGCTGATTTCGCCGCGCTGGCCAAGCAGCACTCGGAGGATGCCAGCAATAAAGATATGGGCGGCGACTTGGGCTTCTTCGCAGCCGGACGGATGGTGCCTGCCTTTGACGCGGCGGTCTTCGCCATGCAGCCAGGCGACATCAGCGGGCCAATTGAGACCGAGTTCGGTTTTCATCTGATCAAGTTGGAGGAGATCAAACCGGAAACCGTGCGCAGCTTCGAGCAGGTCAAGGACAGCATCGCCGCCAGCCTCAAGCGGGAGCAGGCCAAGGCCTTGAGCTTCAAACGGGCGGCGGCGGCCTACGAGGCGGTGATGAAAGCGGGCAGCTTGGACAAATACAGTCAGCAGGAGGCGGGCAAGGTGCAGGTCACGGAGCCTTTCTCCCGCAGCGAGCATCCGCAAGGCCTGCCTGCTGACCCGAAGTTCATCGAGGCCGCGTTCAGCCTGAAAAAAGGCGAGCTGTCCTCGATCATTGAGCTGCGCGAGGGCTATGCCGTTCTCTTTGCTGACGACATGCAGGAGCCGGAACAGCCTAAGCTCGAGGCGGTGAAGGACAAAGCTCTGGCAGATTGGAAGAAAGAGAAGGCGGCGGAGCTGGCCGCCAAGGCAGCGGCTGATTTGCTCGCGGCCAGCCGGGAGAAGAAAGAGCTGCAAACGCCCGAAGGCGGAACGGTGACCGTCACTGGACTGCTCAAGCGCACAGCCTCGGGCGAGGAAAACGCACCGCCGGATCAAGTGCGGAGCGATGCCTTCAAACTGGCGTGGAAAGAAAAGCTGCCCGCCGCGCCGGTGCAGGCCGAGAATGTGTGGTTTGTCTATGAAGTGCGCGAGCGGCTGGCAGGCGAGAGCAAAACTGACGACGATGTGCGGCAGCAGCTTTCCGCTTCAGCCCGGCGTGACCTGCTGACCGCGTGGCTGGCCAGTCTGCAAAACAAGGCCAAGATACGGATCAGCCTGCGAAGCCGCGACGACGAGCCGCAGCAATAAGTTCGGCGCAGCGCGGTGGTTGGACAGGCGGGGAGGCAATGTCCCGCCTGTTCTCTTTTTCAATGCTGCCCAGCGCAGCACAGCCTGTTCGGAAGAAAAATGCCCCTCTCAGATCAGAACAGCAGCCAGATAAAGCTGGTCCGCAGCCTGCCCTCTTTGGAGCAGTTTCTGCTTACATTCATGGCCGTCCTCTACGAGCCGGTCTCGGCGGCCTTTCTTGCCTCCTGCCTGAGCGGCTCAGACCTGCCCGGTCTGCCGCCGAAAATCAGCGGTGACGAGCTGGAAGGAGCGGTCAGCCGCCTGCGCGAGCTGGGCCTGCTCAATGAGTTCAACCAATGTCCGGCCCTGCTCGCCGAGCAGCTTGTCCGGCAGGCTGTTGCTGAAGGCCGTTTTGCCGCCTTGGCCGAGCTGATTGAGCGCAAGGCACCGGTT
Source organism: Candidatus Electronema sp. TJ (assembly GCF_048287355.1). Classification (NCBI taxonomy): domain Bacteria; kingdom Pseudomonadati; phylum Thermodesulfobacteriota; class Desulfobulbia; order Desulfobulbales; family Desulfobulbaceae; genus Candidatus Electronema; species Candidatus Electronema sp. TJ. Next base: position 6,103 of record NZ_JBLWEP010000098.1, on the reverse strand, counting down.
TCTTATTTGTACGGCAAATGGTCAACCCGCTGCCGCCGCGCCCTGCGCCAGTTCCGCATCGGCCTGCACACCGGCGACACCGACAAAATGGAGGAGGCCGCCGCCTTCCTGAAGGAGCAGTGCAAGGAAGAGCAGCCAGGGCCGCCACCTGCGGTGCAGATCGTTGCCGAGACCTTTGATGCTGACTGGTTCCGTAGCCTGCCTGGCTTTCTTCAGTTTTATCTGCTTAACGAGATATTCCGCCATACCGGGGAGCAAGCCGAGGATTATCCGGCAGTGACCGCCTATCTGGAGCAGGAGGAGAAAATGCTCCTGTCCGAGGACGAGCGGGTGCCGTTCCGCAGGCTGCTGGCCGGGCATTATCTGCTCCGGGGCTGCACCAGCAAGCTGGACAGCCTGCTGGCCGCTCATGCCGACTCCTTCCAAGGCTCCGGCTTCGCGGGCAGCTCGGCCTTTCTCCAGGGCCGCACCGACGAGGCCATCAAGCTTTTCGAGGCGGACTTGGCTCTGCTCAACAAATACGCCGGGCCGGAAGGAGCCTTCTTTTTCAACCTCAACGGCCTGTTCTGCATCATGGCCCTGCTCTCCCGCAGCGGCCTTGGCGACCGCGAGCTGATCCGCCGTGCAGTGGCCATAGTTCTCAGCCGTTGTCATGGCGGGCCAGAGGAACTGCCCTTCCGTTTCCTTGATATTTATGTAGTGGCGGCTGAAGGCGGACTGCCTGACCTGCGCATTCTCAGCGAGGGCTTTGAGAAGGATGTGCGCAGCCTGAGCCTCCTCACCGCCGGACTGGTGCTGCACTGGCTGAGCGTGCATCTGCCGGACAAGCTCCAGGCTGGGCTGGAGTCCCTCTGCCGCCGGGCCAAGGCCAACGGCTTCCTTTGGCTGGCGATGGAGGCGGCCCAGCTTTTGGCCGCCGCTGATCCCAGCCGCAAGGATTTGATCAAAACTGCCGAAAAGCTAGCCAAGGAGATCAGCTGCCGCAGCATCACCCGCCTGATCACGCTGGGCGAGGACTCGTGGAAGCAGAGCTTGGAGGAGCTGATCAGCGTCACAGGCAAGGCAAGACAGGCGGAGAAGACCAGCCGCCTTGCGTGGACGGTGGAATTTGCTGACGGCAAGCTGACCTTGGCGGCCAAGGAGCAGAAGAAAAAACCGGGCAGCAAGTGGAGCAAGGGCAAGGGCATAGGCCTCAATCGCCTGCTCTATTCGCCCAAGGATTTTGATTACCTCACCGAGCAGGACGAAAAGATTTCCGCCACCCTCCGGCAAGTGGGCGAGCCGACCTCCCGCAACGGCGGCTGCGAGTTCGATATGGACAAGGCTCTGCCTGCGCTGGTCGGCCATCCGCATGTTTTTTTAGAAAACAATTCCGGCAATGTGCCAGTGGAGATTGTGGCTGGCGAGCCGGAGCTGATGGTTGAGGAGCAGGACGGTTTTCTTTTCATCCATTTCTTGCAGGAGATCGGGGAAGGCAGGGTGACGGTCTGGCAGGAGACCCCGACCCGTTTCCGGGTGATGGAGATCAACGACGAGCACCGGCGGGTGGCGAGCATCATCGGCCCTGGCGGCAAACGCTACCCGGCGGCGGCAGGCAGCCAAGTCTTGAGTGCCATCGGCAACATGGCCTCCTTCATGACCGTGCATTCCTCGATTGACGTGGGCGGCGCAGAGAAGGACGTGAAAATCATCGAGGCTGACCCGACCATTCACATCCACATTATTCCCTACGGCACCGGCTTCCGTCTGGAGATGTTTGTCCAGCCTTTCTCGCGCAAGGGGCCGTATCTCAAGCCGGGCATGGGCGTGGCCAATTTGATGGCCGAGGTGGGCGGACGGCGGATGCAGACCCGCCGCAATCTACTGCTGGAAGAGGAGAAGGCCCGTGAAATCGAGGAAAGCTGCCCGATTCTCGACCTCGCCACTGACTTGGCCCAAGAGAACGAGCGCGAGTGGCATCTGCTCGACCCGGAGGAATGCCTGCAAGCTCTTTTGGAGCTGGAGGAAATCCGCGACCGGGCCGTGCTCGAATGGCCGGAGGGCGAGAAATTGGCCGTGCGGCGGCAGGCAGGCATCAGCCAGCTCAACCTCAACATCCGCACTGGCCAGCAGGACTGGTTTGCCCTCTCCGGCCATGTGCAGGTGGATCAGGACGAGATCATTGACCTGAAAAGCCTCTTGGACAAGGTGCGCGAGGCCCGCAGCCGCTTCATTCCGCTGGGCAAGGGGCAGTTCCTCGCCCTGACGCAGGAATTCCGCAGCCGCTTGGAAGAGCTGCTCCGCTTCAGCGAGGCGGGTGGCAAGAGCGAGAACGGCGAGGAGGAAATCCGCATTCATCCGCTTGCGGCCTTGGCCTTGGATGACCTCACCCGGCAGGCCAACACGCAAGCTGACGAGGGCTGGAAGAAGCAGCTCGCCCGGATTGAGTTTGTCCAAGATTTTGTCCCGGAGGTGCCCTCCACCTTGCAGGCCGATCTGCGCGATTATCAGGTCGAGGGCTTTGTCTGGATGTCGCGGCTGGCGCATCTCGGCGTGGGCGGCTGTCTGGCCGACGACATGGGCCTCGGCAAGACGCTTCAGTCGTTGGCGGTGATCCTTGACCGTGCGCAGGACGGCCCGACCTTGGTGGTCGCGCCGACTTCGGTCTGCATGAACTGGGAGCAGGAGGCGGCCCGCTTCGCCCCCACCCTGACCGTGCGCACCCTGATCAACCCTGATGACCGCAAAGAGGTGATCAGCAGCCTTGGCAAGCGGGACATCCTCATCACCAGCTTCACCCTGCTGCAGCAGGAGGTGGATTTGCTCGAAACCGTGGCATGGCAGACCGTGGTTTTGGACGAAGCGCAGTCCATCAAGAATGCGGCGACCAAGCGTTCCAAGGCAGCCATGCTGCTGAAGGCCAAGTTCCGTCTGATCACCACTGGCACGCCGATAGAAAACCATCTCGGCGAGCTGTGGAACCTCTTCAATTTCATCAATCCCGGCCTGCTCGGCACCTACAAACAGTTCAACACCCGTTTTGGCATTCCGATTGAGAAGCACGGCGACCGCACCGCCAAACGCCAGCTCAAGAAGCTGATCCGGCCCTTCATGCTCCGCCGGATCAAGTCGCAGGTCTTGGACGAGCTGCCGCCGCGCACTGAAATCACCCTGCGGGTGGAGATGAAGAAGTCGGAAATGGCCTTCTACGAGGCTGTCCGCCAGCAGGCACTGGAGAACATCGAGGGCAGCGACCCCAAGGCTGGGCGGCATCTGCAAATTCTCGCCGAAATCATGCGCCTGCGCCGGGCCTGCTGCAATCCCAAGCTGATTGACTCGGCCAGCAAAATACCGTCAAGCAAGCTGGAGGTCTTTGGCGAGGTGATCGAGGAGCTGCTCGAATCGCGGCACAAAGCCTTGGTCTTCAGCCAGTTCACCGGACATCTGGCCCTGATCCGCGAATACTTGGACGGCAAGGGCATCAGCTACAAATACCTTGACGGCACCACCCCGCCCAAGGACCGCATCCGGCAGGTGGATGAGTTCCAGGCGGGCGAGGGCGACCTTTTCCTGATCAGCCTCAAGGCAGGCGGGCTTGGTCTCAACCTCACGGCGGCGGACTACGTCATCCACATGGATCCGTGGTGGAATCCGGCGGTGGAGGATCAGGCCGCCGACCGCGCCCATCGCATCGGCCAGAAACGGCCTGTGACTGTCTATCGTTTGGTCACCGCCAACACCATTGAGGAGAAAATCGTCCGGCTGCACCACGAGAAGCGCAATCTGGCCAGCTCGCTGCTGGAGGGCACAGACGCGGGTGCCCGCATGAGTGCCGAGGAGCTGCTGGATTTGATCAAAGGGAGCTGAGACCGGCCTTCGCCTGCCGCAGCGCTTGCCCGCAGTGTCTCGGCGCAAGCCTGCAACACCTCATTGCAGACGTGCAACGCCGCGTTGCAGGTCTGCAATGCCTTGCTGTAAGCCTGCAACGTCACGTTGCGAGCTTGCAACGCCGTTTTGCAGGCCTGCAAAACCTCATTGCAGACGTGCAACGTCGCTTTGCAGGTCTGCAATACCTTGCTGCAAGTCTGCAACGTCACGTTGCGAGCTTGCAACGGCATCTTGCAGACTCGCAACGCCTCGGTGCAAGCCTGCAACGCCTTGCTGGAAGTTTGCAACGAGGTTTTGCAGGCCAGCAATATCCTCCTGCGGGCCTGCGGAACGGCATTTTTACTGCGCCGAAGCGGAATCCTTCTTTGGCAATCATTGCCGGAACAGCAACCTAAGGCGCTGTCACGGCATTTGAACGATATTCACTCTTTTCACCCGATGAACACACCCGCCCCGCTCTCGCTGCCCTCTGGCAGCTGCTTGGTTGACACCCATTGCCATCTCGACATGGCCGATTACCAGGCTGATCTGGCTGAAGTCATCGCCGCCGCAAATCGCAGCGGCGTGACCAAGATCATCACCATCGGCATTGATCTCGCCAGCTCGCGCCAGGCAGTGGAATTGGCCGCCCAGCACGAATGCGTTTATGCGGCGGTGGGCATCCATCCCCACGATGCTGACAAGGCCGGGGACGAGACGACGTTCCGCCAGCTGAGCGAGCTGGCTGCCGCGCCCAAGGTGGTCGGTTTCGGCGAGATCGGCCTTGATTATGCGAAAAATTATTCGCCAAAAGAAGCGCAGCTGCGTGTTTTCGCCCGCCAGCTCGAACTTGCTCAAGAGCTGCGCCTGCCGCTGATCCTCCACGACCGCGACGCGCACGAGGATTGTCTGCGCCTGCTCCGGGAGAAAGGGCCGTTTCCGCAGGGCGGAGTGATGCACTGCTTTTCCGGCGGGCAAGAGCTGGCCGAGCAGGTGCTGGAACTGGGCTTTTATCTCTCCATTCCCGGCATTGTCACCTTTCCCAAGGCGGAAAGTCTGCGCGAGGTCGTGCGCCGCCTGCCGCTTGACCGGCTCCTGCTGGAAACCGACGGGCCGTTCCTCGCGCCAGTGCCGTTCCGGGGCAAATGCTGCCGCCCGGAATATCTTCTGCACACCGCCGCTGCTGTGGCTGCTCTGCGCGGTGTTTCTCTGGCGGAACTTGCTGATCAGACCAGCCGCAATGCGGAAAAACTCTTTGCTTTGCCAGCATGATCTGTGATAACCTCGAACACATCCGCGCCGCTGTCCGCGCCGCCGCTTTGGCCTGCGGCAGGAACCCAGATGCGGTCAAGATCGTGGCGGTTTCTAAACACGTGGCTGCGGCAGGCGTGGCTGCGGCGCAGGCCTGCGGCCAGACGGTCTTTGGCGAAAATTACCTTCAGGAGGCGGCGGGCAAAATCAGCCAGCTTGATCCTGCCTTGGAATGGCATTGCATCGGCCATTTGCAGAGCAACAAAGCCGCTGCCGCCGCGTCGCTGTTTCAGGTCATACAGACCGTTGACCGGCTGAAGCTGGCCGCCGCTTTGGACAAGCAGGCAGCGCAGCTCGGCAAACAGCTGGACGTGCTGATCCAAGTCAATGTGGGCCGCGAGCCGCAGAAATCCGGCGTGCTGCCAGAGCAGGCCGAAGAGCTGCTTCAAGCCATGCAGCCGCTGGCCAGCTTGCGCGTCCGTGGCTTGATGACCATGCCTCCGCTGGGCCGCGAGCCGGAGGAAAGCCGCCCGTGGTTTCGTTCGCTCAAGCAGCTTTCCTTGCAGTTAGCTGAGAAGGGTTTGTTTTATGACAACGCGGCAGTCGAATTGTCCATGGGCCTTTCGGGAGATTTCCTCGTCGCTGTTGAGGAAGGGGCAACCATGATCAGAATAGGCACCGCGATTTTCGGCGAACGGACGCGGCAATAACCGAGAAGTTTCTTTTGCTCCTTGTTGACTTCCATGCGCATCATCATCACTGGCGGCGGCACTGGCGGCCATCTTTTTCCCGGCATCGCTTTGGCCGCAGCTCTGCGGCGGCAATTTCCTGGCTGCGAGATCATGTTCATCGGCACCCAGCGCCAGCTTGACCGCGACGCGCTGGCCGGGCTGGATTTCCGCAAAGAATCCATCGCCTGCATGGGCCTCAAAGGCATGGGCTTGGCGCACCGGCTGCGGAGCCTGATCAGCCTGCCCAAGGCGGTGCTGGAGGCGGCGCGTCTGAT
>NZ_JBLWEP010000097.1:0-9383 GCF_048287355.1 Candidatus Electronema sp. TJ | reverse complement strand
GTCGCCCCAGCGCAGCTCCGGGCAATGATAGGGGTCAAAGGAGAGCTTGAAGAGGCGGTCCATGACATCGCTCAAGGTCAGCGCGACTGAAAGACCGGCGGAATTGGCATAGCTGATCCGCAGCTTGCTGGAGTTGTCCTGCCAAACTTCTTCGTAACGGTGAACAAGCTGGGCGGCTGTGCCGTTGAATAAATACGGATGATTGCCCCGCGCCACCGCTTCCGCGCTCATGCTGAGGAAGCCGAACATCTCCTTCACCTGCGCCCGCAGCCGCGCATCCCGCCCTGGCGTGGAGTAGGTTTCCCATTCGCCCTCCGCGCCGTAAATATTAGGCGGCAGGCTGCTGGGGTGCGTTTTTCCGTGAATGCCGTTGCTCACCGCCGCCTGAACCGAATCCACCCGCTCCTTGAGGGCATCGTGGAATGCGCCAAGCTGCTGGCCAAACTCGCTGACCGGGTCAATCTTGACGCTGCCAGAGGCCAGCATCCGCTTCACCCACTGATGGTAGTTCAGGTCAAAGCCGTCCACGCGGTAGCTGCTCTGACATTGGCTCTGGCCGGAGTCGAAAAAACGCTCCTCCCGGTTGGTGGCCAGGACGATGCTGCCGCTGCTGTCCACAGCCTGCCGCCGCCAGCGACGGAACCCGCCGCCGCTTTTGCAGGAGCCGCGTGACAGCGACTCGCCGAAACGCTTGCTGGTCAGGCTGTTGTCCGGGTGGCCGTCCATCAGCCAAACCGTGCCGTCCGCATCCACCCGGCCCACCACCAGCACATGGCCGTTGGCATCATAATAGATTGCGCCCGGCACGACGCTTTCCCGGCTGATTTTGGCCAAATAGCTGTCAGTTTTCTCCATCGTCCAAAAATAGCGGAAAAAGCCGCTGTGGACGCTGTTGCTGATGGCCTTGGCAAGCTGAGAAAAGCTCGAATAATTGAGAAAAGAACGGCGGGAACCTGGCGTGTTGCCGCTGGTGTAGCGTCCGCCGGCAATGGTTGTATTGAACGAGAACGGCAGTTTTTTCTTATACGAGAAATAGACCCGGAGCAAATAGGGCAGATCAGCGCAGTCGCTGAACACGGAAATGCTTCTGTCGCTGTCTGAATACAGGCTGTTCGCCGCCGGATTGCGCAGGCAGGCGGTCAGGGTCGCCCCTTTTTTGTTGAAGAGCTGCTCAATCCAGCGCGAAAATTCAGCCTCATAGCTGTCATTCCACTGATTTTGGGCAATCCACGCGCTGCCGGAGCTGCCGAGATTGATTTCGGGCATGGCCTTCTCCTTAGTTCATTTTTTTTGTTAGACGGCGGACAGATAAGCGGCCTGTCCATTATATCCCGCTGCTCCGGCCTGTCAACAGCCTGAATTCAGTTGCTGCGGCTGAGAAAGATGGTATAACAAGATGAAGCAGGCCGGACAACGATCACAATGGCGATGAGAACATGTTTGAAATCAAAAAATATTTGCAGGAGCAGCGGCTGCTGGTCGAGGAAGCCCTGCGGCGGCACATGCTGGCGGCGGCGGGCGATTTCGCCGCGCATATCGAGACGATGAGCTACAGCCTTTTTGTCGGCGGCAAGCGCGTCCGGCCCATCCTCTGTCTGGCCGCTGGCCGCTGCGTCAACACTGCCCCGGATATAGACGAGCAGCTTCTGCCTGCCGCCTGCGCCTTGGAGTGCATTCACACCTACTCGCTGATTCATGACGACCTCCCGGCGATGGACAATGACGACCTTCGCCGGGGCCAGCCAACCTGCCATAAAAAATTCGGCGAGGCTGAGGCTATTTTGGCTGGCGACAGTCTCCTGACCTATGCCTTTGAACTTCTTGCCAGCGAGCAATTTTTCGGCCCAGCCCCGGCAACACGCCTCCGCCAGATTGCCATTCTGGCCAAAGCCGCAGGCCCGCTCGGCATGGTCGGCGGCCAGTTTCTCGATATCGCCAGCGAGAAAAAACAGATTCCTTTCGAGCTGCTCCAGACCATTCACCGCTCAAAGACCGGCGCGCTGCTCACCGCCGCTGTGCAGATGGGCGCGGTCGGCGGCGGCGCGGATGAGGCGCAGTTGCAGGCTCTGATGGAATACGGCCAGGCAGTCGGCCTTGCTTTCCAGATTGCCGATGATCTGCTCGATGTCACGGCCTCCACGGTGCAGCTTGGTAAAACCGCCGGGCATGATGCTGAACAGGGCAAGGCCACCTATCCCGCGTTTTTCGGCATTGAAAAAAGCCGCGCCTTGGCCGATGAGGCGGCGGAACGGGCCGTAGCCGCCCTATCGAATTTTGATCAGCGGGCCGAGCCGTTGCGGGCTTTGGCACAATATATCGTCAGCCGGACACATTGAGATGATTGTTGTCGAAAACCTTGTTTACGAATATTGGGACACCAAGGCGCTGGATCAGGTCTCCTTCAAGATTGCGGCAGGCGCGATCACTGCGCTGGTCGGCCCCAACGGCGCAGGAAAAACCACCTTATTCAAGTGTGTTGCTGGCTTGACTAAACCCAGCTGCGGCTCAATTGCTGTCGGCGGCATCAATGTGCTGGAAGAGCCGCGTCGCTGCCATGAGCTGATGGGGTTTCTGTCGGATTTTTTCGGCCTGTACGACGCGCTGACTGTTCAGCAGTCTTTGGAGTATTTTGCGCTGGCGCAAAACCTTGACCGCCGCGTGGCAAAAGAACGGGCCGCCGAAGTGGCGGAGCTGCTTAATCTGAGCGAAAAATTCCGCAGCCGGGCCGCTTCGCTGTCACGGGGAATGCGCCAGCGGTTGGCCATCGGTCAGGCCATGATTCATTATCCGAAAGTCCTGCTGCTGGATGAGCCAGCTTCCGGGCTGGATCCAGAGGCGCGGATTGCGCTGGCCGAACTGTTTCTGCGGCTGAATGCGGAAAAAAAGATGACCCTTGTCGTCTCGTCGCACATTCTTGCCGAGCTGGATCAGTATGCTAATGATATGCTTGTGCTGCGCGATGGACGTGTGGTTGAGCACCGTTCTGTCACCTCAAAAAATGGCAGCAGAAAGGTTATCATCCGTTCTGCCAGCGGTCGAGAACGCATCGCGGAGTTTGCCGGGCAGGTGAACGGTGTGACGGAAGCGCGTGAGGAGCAAGGCGCAGTCTGCGTTCAGTTCAGCGGCACTGATGATGACTTGGCCATGCTGCTGAAGGAGCTGGTGCAACACGGCGTTGCGGTGACAGAATTTTTCTGCAAGAAAGAAGGCGTGCAGGAACAATACCTTGAAACTGTCAGAATGTGAGCGGTCATGATTTGGAATCCTGAATTTAGAAAGAATATCCAGCTTGAAATAAATCCAGTCAAACTGGTGCTGATGCCGATGGTGCTTGGCATGGTGTTCGTATCAGTCTATTTGAGCAACACAAAAGAAGTAGCAGCCCAGCCGATGCAAATAACATCGCTGATTCTTTTTACACTTTTGGTTTTTGTCTGGGGAACAAAGATGGTAGTTGAGTCGTTGGTCAGCGAATTCAACAACCGGACTTGGGACAGCCAGCGGATGACCGCCATCAGTCCGTGGAGCTTGGCGTGGGGCAAGCTATTCGGCAGTAGCCTGTTTGCGTGGTACGGAGGCCTGTACTGCCTGCTGGTTTTCGCCGTAACGTCCTTGATTGTTCCGACGAAAGACGCGCAGCTCATGCTGAAGTCATTGCTGATCATGATCTTTGCAGGCTGCTGCATTCAAACAATTTTGTTTGTTTCCATCCTGACGGAATTTGCTAAAAAAAGGGAATCGGACAAGATGACTGATTCCTCGTATTCAGTGCTTGGCATCCTCATGCTTGTAAAAATTTCGATGGTGGAAGCTGCCGTGTATAATGCAGAAAGCGTCATGCACTGGCACGGCATTGCTATACTTCCGATTGATATGCTGCTGTATTCATCGTTATTTTTTTGTCTCTGGGGAATCGTTGGAATGCACAGGGCGATGCGGAAGGAGCTGCAATATGAAAACTGGCCGATAGCATGGACACTCTTTCTTCCCAGCTTGATGATATATTGCATTGGGTTTATTCCACCTGGCTTCATTCACGGTGCGCCGTTGCTGTTCCTATTTTGCTGGATATCTTTTGTGATTGCCATCAGCTTGTTTTATCTCATGCTGCTGGTGGAAGCAAAACATCTTGTTGACCTCAGACTGCTCATAACGGGAATACGGCAAGGAGCATGGTCTGCTCTGGCGGCGAAAATTCCAGCTTGGCTTATCTCTTTGTTGTTCGCAGCCTGCATCTGCGTCCTGATGCTACTTCTTGCAGGGACAGCTGATTTATCCTCCATATATAATGATTATACTTTTTTCATCCCCCAACTGCCGCCGCTGACGTTGCTTTGTTTCTGCCTGCGCGATCTTGGCATTGTCCTTCATGTGAACTTCAGTTCCACAAAAAAGAACCGGGATATGGTCGCGCTGTTCTATCTTGCCATTCTGTATCTGCTGCTGCCGCTGCTATTGAGCATTGCTGGAGCAGAGGCTCTTCTGCCGTGGTTTATTCCAATGCCTAAAGCAGGGCTGCTGAACTCTGCGCTTCCCGTCGCCGTCCAAGCTGGCTTCGCACTGCATCTTGCAGCAAAAAGATTGCGGCAGAAGAGCAAGCAAGTTGACATTATCCCGCAATAATCGGCAAGGGTGATTTATGAGCGATGAAACGAAAAATTGAGATGAGCCGGACAGCACTTGCCTTCATGAGTTATGTGAATGAGGATAACCGTCATGACAACGGCTGGATGACGCAGTTCCGCGAACGTCTGAGCGGCGAAGTGCGGATGCACACCGGCGAGCCGTTCGACATCTTTCAAGACCGCAAGGACATTGCTTGGGGCCAGCAGTGGCAGGAGCGCATCAACCAGTCGCTTGATGCTGTCACCTTTCTCATTCCGATCCTCACGCCAGCATTCTTCAAAAGCGCGGCCTGCCGGGATGAGCTGGAGCGGTTCCTGAAGCGGGAAGAGACGCTGGGCCGGGGTGATCTCATCCTGCCGGTTTACTATGTCAATTGCCCTGTGCTGCAAGACAAAGTCAAGCGGGAACAGGACGAGCTGGCGCAGGTTATCGCGGCGCGGCAGTATGCCGACTGGCGGGACTTGCGCTTTGAGGAATTCACTTCGCTACAGTGCCGCAAGGGGTTTGCCAAGCTGGCGCAGCAGATTGCTACGGCATTAGAGCAAAGGCAGGAGGAATCTTCCATCGCCACCGCTGCGCGGACAGCAGACACAGACAAGCAGGACAGTACCGAAAGTGCCGACAGCGGTAAACAGAATTATGCTCCGCCATCACCTTCGCCGACGGCAAAAAATAGGCGGCCAACCTTGGTGGTTGCCCCTTTGCATCAGGGCGACTATGCAACAATCACTGATGCGCTCAAAGCTGCCAAACCGGGTGCCAGAATCCTTGTTCGGCCTGGTTCCTATAGAGAAGACATTGTGATTGACAAGCCAGTTGAAATCGTGGGCGATGGAGATAGGGATGAGATTGTAATTGAAGCATCCGGCAAATATCTTATTTTATTCAAAGCTGATAATGGAAGGATTGCTAACTTGACCTTGCGTCAATTCGGTGTCAATCAGCTTTGCGTTCATATTACCCAAGGCAAGCTTGAGATAGAGGGCTGTGACATTCAAGCCTGTGTGGTCATCCGCAGTGAAGCAGATGCACTATTACGCCGTAACCTCATTCATGGCGATGGATTGACACAATTCGGTGTCGTTATGGAAGCAGGTACGCTGGAGGACAACGACATCTTTGACAGCACAGTGGCCGGGGTAGAGATCAGAAAAGGCATCAAAGCGATCCTGCGCCGTAACCGAATTCATGATGGGAAGGGAGGTGGTGTCTATTTCAGTCCGAACAGCGAAGGTACGCTGGAGGACAACGACATCTTTGCCAACGAATATGCCGGAGTGAGGATCGAAAAACGCAGCAAACCAATCCTGCGCCGCAACCGAATTCATGATGGGAAGCGGATCGGTATCCTTGTTGCGGAGAACTGTGAAGGGATACTAGAGGACAACGATATCTTTGCCAACGAAGGTGTCGGGGTAGAGATCGTAGAAAACAGTGCCCCGACCCTGCGCCGCAACCGGATTCATGATGGGAAGGGAGGCGGTGTTCTTGTCGCGAAGACCAGTCAAGGTACGCTGGAGGACAATGACATCTTTGCCAACGAATATGCCGGAGTGATTATCACAGAACACAGCCATCCAATCCTGCGCCGCAACCGTATCTCTCGGAACCGAAAGGAAGGTATCTCGGTGTACGGCGGCGGTGGCACCTTTGAAGATAATGATCTTAGAGGCAATGCCGGGGGAGCTTGGCGCATTGAGGACGGCTGCGAATCATGGATGCAGCGGAGAGGAAACAAGGAGTAGATGCAGCTCGTCAATCGCCCTGCTGCAGCACCGTGCGGCCACTCAGCGGGCAGTCAGCATTGCAGAGACACTAGGGTATCTCCTCAAGAGACACTATGGTGTCTCCCACCGAGTGACCATAGTGTCTCAGGTGGAGTGACCATAGTGACTCCTGCCGAGTCACCGTAGTGACTCCACTGGAGATAGCATAGTGTCTCCGCAAGAGGCTGCTGGCTGGCTGTGAAGCGCAGAATGCAGGCGGGAATGTTCTCCGCCCGTTGTTCCTCTGGCCGGTTCTGTGTACAATGAGGCTGCCACACAACGCTTTTCTTGCAAGCTCAACAGACAAATCCCCATGATCACTGTTCATCCGCAATATCTTGTTGATGCCGCGCTGACCCGCACCGCAGTCCTCATTCCTGCTGCTGAATGGGAGCAGATTCTTGAAGAACTAGAGGAGCTGGATGACATCCGCGCCTATGACGCAGCTAAAGCTGGTCCGCAGGAGACTGTCCCCTTTGCTCAGGCACTGCACGAGATTGATCTGGAGAATCAGTCATGACCTATGCGGTCACAATCAATAGCGAAATAGACGAGCACATGGAGGCGTGATTATGCTTGATTTCGAGCAATATCAAGACCGAATCAGCAGCATCTGCAAGAAATACCATGTCAGGAACCTGATCGCCTTTGGCAGCGCAGTTACTGAGCACTTTCACGAGCAGAGCGACATTGATTTCTTGATAGAGCTGGATGGTGCACAGGATGGACTCAAAAGGTACATGAACGTGAAGTTTGAACTGGAAGTATTATTCTCCCGCCCTGTTGATCTTGTCATGCCGCGAGCAATCAAAAACAAGCGCATCAGAGAATACATCTTCTCCAACACGAGGATGCTCTATGCCGCATGATCCGTTCGTTTGCTTTGAGGACGCAGTTGCCGCCTGCGAGCTGATCCAGCAATTCACGCTGGATATGAACGAGGAGCAATATGCCGCTGACCTGAAAACGCAATCTGCCGTTGAACGGCAATTTGAAATCATCGGCGAAGCACTCAACAGGATAAAGCACATTGATTCGACGCTGCTTGACCATATTGACAATTGGCGCGAGATTATCGGGTTCAGAAACGTGATTGCGCACGGCTATGATGTGATTGAAAACGAAATCATCTGGAATTCTGTCAGGAACGATATTCCTGCGCTGCTCGCCCAGCTCAATCAGGTGCTCAACAGATAACATTAAAGGCATACCGCTATGGAATTTGAAACTGTGATTGGGCTGGAAGTTCATGCCCAGATGAAAACCAAGAGCAAGATATTCTGCGGCTGTTCCACGGAGTTTGGCGCACCGCCCAACACCCAGACCTGCCCGGTCTGCCTCGGAATGCCGGGTTCGCTGCCTGTGCTCAACCGGCAGGTGGTGGAGAACGGCATCAAGCTGGCTTTGGCGGTGGATGCGACCATCAACCAAGAGAACCGCTTTGCCCGCAAGAACTACTTCTACCCCGACCTGCCCAAGGGCTATCAGATTTCTCAGTTCGAGAAGCCCATTGCCGAGCATGGCCGCCTCGAAATCGAGGTCAACGGCGCGAAGAAGACCATTGGCATCACCCGCGCCCACATGGAGGAGGACGCAGGCAAGCTGATTCATGACGAGCGCGAGCCGAAGAGCTACGTTGATCTCAACCGCACCGGCACGCCGCTGCTGGAGATCGTCAGCGAGCCGGACTTGCGCTCGCCGGAAGAGGCGGCAGCGTATCTCAAGCAACTGCACGCCATCGTCCGCTGTCTCGACATCTGCGACGGCAACATGCAGGAAGGCAGCTTCCGCTGCGATGCCAACATCTCGCTGCGGCCCAGAGGGCAGGAGAAGTTCGGCACCCGCACTGAGCTGAAGAACATGAACTCCTTCCGCAATGTGCAGATGGCCTTGGAGTATGAGGAGCGGCGGCAGCGGGACGTTCTCCTTGACGGCGGCAAGGTGACGCAGGCCACGCTGCTGTGGAACCCGGACACGGGCCGCACTGAGGAGATGCGCGGCAAGGAAGAAGCGCACGACTACCGCTATTTCCCTGACCCGGACTTAGTGCCGGTCGTGATTGACGAAGCATGGATTGAGCAAATGCGAAGGAGCTTGCCAGAATTGCCCAAACAGCGGCGGCTGCGCTTCATTGAACAGCTTGGCCTGCCGGAAGAGGCTGCGGCTATTCTGACTGCTTCCCGCGAGCTGGCGGACTACTTCGAGCAAGTCTGCGCCAGCTTCGGCAATGCGAAGAAGGCAGCCAACTTCATCTGCACGGAGCTGCTGCGGGAGTATGCGCCAGAACAGATCGGCGAATGCAAGGTGCAGGCGAGCCAGTTAGCTGCTTTGCTGGCGATGGAGGAAAAAGGTACAATCTCCGGCAAGATTGCCAAGACCGTCTTTGCCGAGATGCTTGCCAGCGGCACTGACCCGGAGCAGATCGTCAAAGAGAAAGGCTTGGTGCAGATGAGCGACGAAGGCGAGCTGCTGGCTGCGGTGCAGGCGGTTGTCGCTGCCAACCCGGAGCAGGTGCAGCAGTACCGCGAGGGCAAGACCAAGGTCATGGGCTTCCTCGTCGGTCAGCTCATGAAGCAGACCAAGGGCAAGGCCAATCCGCAATTGGCGAACAAGCTGCTGCTGGAGGCACTGCAATGACATCTTCCGTCGGCTTCAGGCCGACGGAGCAGTCATGCCCAACTCAATCTTGCCTTGCGCCCAGCTTTGCCAGCGCACATAATTCCCGTTTTTCAGCCTATACCCTTTAGATCAGATTGGACCAGACAAGCGAGGCAGGCCCAGCAGGACTGCTTGAGTGAAACGAAAGCGGATATCTGAAATCAGCAGCCAAGAACGGCCTTTTCACCGTTTAAATCGTCCCAAATTCAATTGAAATTGCCTCGATTCACACTTAAATCACCCCGGTTTCGATTTAAATCGACACGATTTCAATGTGAATCATTCCGATTCACACTTAAACCGGGGCGATTTTGATCGAAAACGGCCCGATTT
>NZ_JBLWEP010000096.1:0-9412 GCF_048287355.1 Candidatus Electronema sp. TJ | reverse complement strand
CTCACCGCCGCAGACAAGGCGAGAATACTGCGCCGCTCCGAATTAGACATTGAGAGCTTTCAGGAGACCGTGCGGCCTATCATCAAGGCGGTGCGGGAGCGCGGCGATCAGGCCATCGTCGAGTGCTGCGCCAAGTTTGACAAGGTGACGCTTGACCCAGCAGCCATTCAGGTGACAGAGGCGGAGTTCGAGCGGGCCGAGCGCAATCTGGAGCCGGAGATCAAGGCGGTGATTGAGCGGGCGGCAGCCAACATCCGCAAGTTCCATCAGGCGCAGATGCCGGAGGAGATGTGGTTCACCGAGATCAGCGAGGGCATCCTTGCGGGCGAGAAGATCACGCCGATCACCTCGGTGGGCATCTACGTGCCGCGCGGCAAAGGCTCGTTTCCGTCAGTCATGCTCATGCTCGGCATCCCGGCGGTGATTGCGGGCGTGCCGGAGATCGTCATCTGCACACCGCCCACACCCGAAGGCACGGTTGACGATGCCTCGCTCTTCACGGCTAGGGTCTGCGGCATCAAGACCGTGTATAAGGTTGGCGGGGCGCAGGCCATTGCCGCTTTGGCTTTCGGCACTGAGACGGTGAAGAAGGCGGACAAGGTGATCGGGCCGGGCAATGCCTACGTGTCGGCGGCCAAGCGGCTGCTCTATGGCCGCATTGACGTGGGCACGCCCGCTGGCCCCAGCGAGTCCATCATCCTCTGCGACGAGCAGGCCGACCCGCGCATTGCTGCCCTTGACCTGCTGATTGAGGCGGAGCACGGCCCGGACTCCACCGCGCTGTTAGTCACGCACTCACGTGAGCTGGCGGACAGGGTGAAGACATTGCTGCCGGACTTGATTGCTGATCTGCCGGAGAAGCGGAAAGAATTCTGCACGACTGTGTTCTCCAATTACGGCGGCATTGTGCTCACCAAAGACTTGGCCGAGTCCATCGCCTTTGTCAACGACTTCGCCCCGGAGCATCTGGAGGTGCTGACTGCCGAGCCGATGCTGGCCTTGCAGCAGATACGCAACGCCGGGGAAATCCTGCTTGGCCAGCACACGCCGATATCCCTCGGCAACTATGCCTTGGGCGTGAACGCCATCCTGCCCACCGGCGGCTTCGCCCGCACCTTCTCCTGCGTCACGGTCTTTGACTTCCTCAAACGCTCGTCCATCGGCTACATGTCCAAGCAGGGCTACGACAGCCTGAAGGACGTGGCCATGCAGTTTGCCGACTACGAGGGCTTTCCCGCCCATGCGAATGCGGTGCGGAAGCGGTAGGAGCACTCATCAGGGCGACCGCAAGGGTCGCCCTTACCCCCAGCGCAATCTCAGTTCCGCGCTGGCAGAAGAATGACTTCCGCCGCCTTGTCCGGCTGGAGGTATTTGGCCGCCAAGGCTTCCAGTTCTTCAGCCTTGACCGCCGCAAAATCTGACTCGATGGACAGCGGCCATTCCAGCCGCTGCGGATGCCGGGACGACTTGACCAGCACCGATTCCAGCCAGTAACGGTTGGTGCGCACCATGTCGCGAACAGAGGTGAGCGTCGGCTCCACGGCGCGGGTCAGCTCGTCGGCGCTGATCTTGCCTGCGGCAAGCTCCTTGCCCGCCTGCTTCAGCTTTCCAGCCAGCTGCGCAGCTTGGCCCGGCTCGGCCAGCACCACGCTGCGCAGCACGCCGTAGCCAGGATCAACCGTGCTGGATCGGTTGTAGACATAAGGTGAATAGGCATCGCCCAGCTCCTCGCGCACTTGCTTGCGCAGCCGGTCGTCCAGCACGGCGGCCAGCACGCTGAGCCTCCGGGTGCGGGCGATGTCCCAGAAATCATCGGTGGGCCAAGCGACAGTGATCATGGCCTTGTCGCTGGCAGTGATCACGTTCAGGGTCAGATTCTGGCCGGAAGGAAAGACTATTTTCCCGCCTGCCGCCTGCTGTCTGCCCGTGCGCTGGCCGCCGAAATATTTGCCTGCCAGCTTCACCGCCTGCTCCGGGTCAAAATCGCCGACCACGGAAATTTCCAGCGGTTCGTCTTTCAGAACCGGAGCCAGCCACGCCTTAAGCTCTTCCAAAGTCCGCGCCTTCATCATCTCCAGCGGGGCGATGCCATAGCGGAGATTGCCACCCGCAAGGAACGGCTCGCCCTTGATTTGCATCATCCCTTCCACAGAACCCGCCATCTGGGCATGCATCTGCTCGGCCTTGCGCATGACCCGGTCAAACGCGTCCGCCCGGAAAGCCGGATCGTGCAGATGGGCATGAAGCAGCTGGAACAGCGTCTCGATTTCGCTGCTCAAGCCTTGGCCGTTGAACTGGAAGCTGTCCTCATCCACCCGGAACTGCGCCCGAATTGAATACTGAGCCAGCGCGGCCTTGAGCTGATCCTGATCCAAGCCGCCGGTGCCGCTCTCCGGCAGCAGCATCTGCGCCAAGAGGGCAAGGCCGGGTTTTGGCTCGGACAGCTCGCCCTTGCCGAAGACGACTGACACTTGCACTTCATTTGGTTCAAAGCCGGTCTTCTTCAGGTTGAGCGTCAGGCCGTTGCTGAACAGCACCTGCTCCGCGCCGATCTTCTCCAAGGCGGCGCGCCGTTCCACCTTGGCTTTTGCGGTCGGCGGCGGCAGATAGGGGAAGACTGCCTCAGCCTGCTGCGTCCAAGGCGCAAGCTCCGCTGTCTGCGCCGTTGTGAAGGCGGCGAGGAGCAACTCCTCCGGCTTCTGCTCCTTGCCGCTCAGATCCGCCGTGCCTGCCACTTTGATTAAGCGCCGCTCCGGCCAGAGGCTGCGGAAGACCGCGCTGACCTCGGCAGCGGTCAGCTTCTCTAGAGCCGGGCCGTACAGTTCCATCTCTTGGGCCGGGGAAAGCGGCACTTCGCCCTCATTCAGGGTGCTGAGCAGCTCCGCCGCCAGTGTGTCGCTTTTCCGGCTGGCTGCGGATTCAAGCTGCTGCTTGAGCAGGCTCATAATTTCCTTTTTTGCCCGCGCCAGCTCCGCTTCGGCGAAATCAGCGGCCAAGGCCTGCCGCAGCGCGGTGTTGAGCAGATTCAAGACAGTTTGCCATTGGTCGTCGTCGGCCTTGGCGCTTAAAGAGGAAAAGCCGAAGCGTCCAAACAGCCTGCCGGAATGAAACTGCGCACTGGTCAGCGGACTGTCCTTGCTGTTGGCTAACCGCTGAAGCCGGTAATTGAACACCGTGGACGCAACCGCCTCCTTCAGCCCGCGTAGGGCGGCAGCTTGCGTGAAGTGCTCCGACTCCGTGTTCCACGCCGAGCCGATCGTGATCTTGGCATGGCCGAGATCCGGCTCGTGCTGATAAAAAGCCGCAACGCCGCCTTTGGGCAGCTTGCCCAGCTCAGGGCAGGCTGCCTGCTCCTTCTTGACCTTGAGCGGACTGAATTGCTCGGCGATCAGCTCGTTGAGCAGGGCCGGTTCCACGTCGCCGACAACAGCCAGCAGCATGTTCTCAGGCCGGTACCACGTTTCATAAAACTGGCGGAGCGAGACTGCGTCCGCCTTCTTCAGCGTTTCCTCCACCCCGATCACGTCCCGCCGGGCCAGCAAGGTGTCTGCGAAGCCCTGTTCCATGTCCGCCTTGAAGACCCGCTGCCCGGCGGAGTCGCGCTCGCGCTTCTCAGCCAAGATGACCCCGCGTTCCCTGTTCACCTCATCCGGCAAAAGCAGCGCACCGCCTGCATAGTCGGCCAGCACCCGCAGCCCCTCGCTGATGGTCGCCTTCGCGCTGTTAGGCAGCATGAGCTGATATACCGTCTCGTCATAGGTGGTGTGGGCGTTGGTGTCCGGCCCGAAGGACATGCCAATGGACTGAAAGTAATCCACCAGCTTGCCGGGCGGATAATGGGCCGTGCCATTGAACATCATATGTTCCAGATAATGGGCGGTGCCGCGCTGCTCTTCGCTTTCATGCAGCGAGCCAGCGTGAATCTTCAGCTGGAGGCTGACCCGGCCTTTTGGCTCCGAGTTGGGCAATATCACATAACGAAGGCCATTCTTCAGACTGCCGAACATCATAGCCGGATCAGGTTTGAGGTCGCTCCGGTCTTGGGGCCAGCCCTGCGTCTGGCAGAAATATGGGACGGGCAGGGACTCTTTAGCCCTGGCCTCTGTCCTGCCTCCGGCAAGGAAGAGGCTAAACAGAATGAAAAGACAGATTCGCCGCAAATACATGGTGAAGACTCCGGTTGAAGGATCAGGAAACAGCTCTGGACAGATACAGCTAAAGAAATGTCCGGCGGCGGCTCAGTCCTCGGTCACTGCTTGGGCGATTTGGGCGATGTCTTTTTCCGCCACATTAACCACTCTGCCGCTTTTTTCTGTTATTCTTGCCATTCCAGACTGATGTTCAATCTTTTCGGCGTAATAAGCCTGACCGGAACGCATGATGACCACTTGCGTCTCCGTCCTGCTTGCGATGCCGAGCGGCTTCAAGACAGCGGTCTTGATGGTGTCGCGTTTGCTGCCGGGCAGCAGGGCAACAGAAAGCGCAGCTAAAGCGATAACGAGCAGTGCCGTTCCGGCCAGCAGCGCGGCCTTGCCCCGTCCGCCCCTGCCCCGCTTGGACCGAACTTTGCCTTTCCGCACCTCGAAGAATTCATATTCGCGGTTGTCGATCATGAATTCTTCGAGCAGGCTTTTGAGTGCGGGATTGCAGACCGGGCAGACACCTCCCCCCTCATCAATCAAACTGCCGCAGCGTTTGCAGATCAGCTTGGAGTTCCGGCTGGAGGAAGAAAAAGCGAGATTCTTGTGCAGCACAAAGACATTGCCGCAGTCTGCGCAGCGGAGCATCTGTTTGCTGCCGATCTCCTCCGCGTTCTCAATCAGATAGTATTTGCCGCAGGTGCCGCATTGGAATTTCATTTGCTATTTTTCAAGATGAAAATATGCGCGGAGAACACATCATTGTTTGCTGACCGACAGTTCCATCCAGTTTTTAGCAAACTTTATAGTGTCTTTCCATTTTCCTTCCGCGTAAACGCTGAAACACCAGATGCTGAACAGCAGGAGCAGCAGGCTGGCCGCAGGAGATACCCATCTGCCGTAGTTATGGATGAACGATTTCATTTGGAATATTCTTTTCTGCAATTTTATACACGCCTCGCCCTAACGACTCAAGTCTCTTCGCTGTCAAATCATCAGCCAGCCGCTGTTTTTCTCTCTCTCTTTGAATATGATCAGGGAAGTAAAGATATCTGGCATTATATTTTTTCATGGCGGCGGCGAAACCGTCTCGTCGGTCATCAGGATAAAGTATCCGCCGAGTAAAACCCGGGCCGTACAGCGGATAGAAGGCATCATCACTTTCCGCCATAAAGAGGATAACCTCTCCAGCAGGAATGCGTTCATCAAGCGATTTTTGTTTGACAACTCCGCCAAGGCGAAGTGCCCGCTGACTCACCGGCGTTTTCATAAAAGCAAGCCATTCCTCCGGCTTTGCATATCCATTTCCCAGGATGCCGAGAGCATTCAGCGCAGTGGAGGCGGCAGCCAGCAAGATCATAGCATTTCTAACCGCTGCCAGCAATCTTTGATGCTGAACTGTCACGCCAAATCCTAATGCAGCCAGAGCTGGAAACCATTGCGCAAACCTCATATTCCAAAGATCAGGAGTCACCCATCCAAACAGCAAGAAAAGCGAGGCAAGGAAAGACAATGCTGTCCAACGAAATCGCTGATTGACAAATATGCCCCAGAGGAAGCAGCCTGCTCCGCAGGAAAAAACGAACCAGCCCCAGCCAGTCATGGAAGGCAGATCAGGATTGCAAGGCCCTCCTAAATCATAAATTTTCTTTGTCCAAAGCAAGTGCCAGTTCTCTCCGGCTGATGCGAGACTGAATGCGCCTTGCTGTCCGCCGTTTCCAGCGTCTGTCGCTGAAACAGCTCCTGATGCAAGCACATGCACAGATGTCGGATAGAAAGGATTGCCAAAGCGGATCCAATTGCGCACATACCAATAACTGCCGACTAACAGAGCCGCAGCGACAAGCACGGCTGCCCAGCGTGAGATATTAATTCGTCTGAAGAACCTGATATCTGTTTTCCTGAATCCAATAAAGCCAAGCCAAAGCAGTCCCGGCAGAATGAAGCCCATGGTGGGTTTAATGCCGATGCCAAGACAGACAGCCAGAAAGGTCAGCAGCCAGCGGCGGCCCGCGATCCGTCGGTCCACCGCTTTTGTCCAAATGGCTGCCAAGTAAAGATACAAGGCCGCAATGGCGATATCATTTTTGGAGCTGGTCGCATTAATGGCCAAAGCAGGGGTGAAGGCAAACAGAAAAGAGCACCAAGCAGAGGTCAGCCGCTGCAAGCCAAGGTTTCGGCCAAGAATAAAAACTGCAGCAACAGCCATCATGAAAAACGGAATGCCTGCTGCCTCAACAACCGCGTCGTGATGCGGAAAAACAGCCCACCATGTTTGCATCAGCTCAAATCCTGCGGGCCAGTAAACCCGCTTGACTGGCAAATGCGGCACAGTGAGGGTGCCGCTTTGTATCCATTCAGCAACTCGAGGCAGATGATAGGTGTTGGCATCGTGAATATAAGGGGGCAGAAACCAGACATGTGCTGCCATGCGCACCATGAGGAAAAGAAGCGTTGTCAGCAACAGTGCAGCCTGCAAAGGCCGCCGGACAGCAGCAGCCTTTATGACAGCCAGCGTCCGCAACAGTCGCTGAACGGCTTTCTTAAGCTCCTGTCGGCCAAACAGCGCAATGCCCAGCCAGCCAAACGCAGCGAGCAAAGCGAGACTGTCTGCTGTCAAATATCCGGCAAGGCCCAGCAACATGACCGTGCTGCTGATGAGCAGCATCTTCAGGAGGAGCAGTCCGACTAAGTACGCTGCGATGCCGATTCCGCGCACCCTTCTCCATGCAATCAAGGCAATTGCCCAGAGGACGGTAGAGGTGAATCCCCATTTGCATAGAACTGCTGTCATGTTAACCGAGAGACTCCTCTTTCCACTCTTCCAGCAGCCGCAGAGCTAGCTCCGCCCGCCGCCCGCCTCGGTCTTTTTTCCGTACCCGGCCCAGCAAGGGCGGGAAGAGACCAAAGTTGACATTCGAGGGCTGAAAATGAGCCGGATCAGTTTCCGTCAGATGACGGATCAATGCGCAAAGAGCCGTGCCTGAGGGCGGCGCGGCCATTGTTTGCCCCAGCGCCAAGCGGGCCGCGTTGATACCTGCCAGCAGGCCCGTCGCCGCTGACTCGACATAGCCTTCCACACCAGAAAGCTGACCGGCAAGGAAAAGGCCGGGCCGCTTTTTCATCTGCAAAAACTGATCAAGCAAGACCGGGGCGCAGATGAAGGTGTTGCGGTGGATGGATCCCAAGCGGACAAACTCCGTCTGCTCCAAGCCGGGAATAGTGCGGAACACCCGCTGCTGCTCGGCATAGGTGAGTTTGGTCTGAAAGCCAACCAGATTATAAGCCGTCTCATCGCGGTTCTCGGCCCGAAGCTGGACAACTGCGTGCGGCTCCTTGCCGGTGCGCGGATCAGCCAAGCCAACCGGCTTCATTGGCCCGAAACGCAGGGTGTCGCGGCCTCTGGCGCACATCACCTCAATCGGCAGGCAGCCTTCAAAATACTTCGGCTCCTCAAAGGCCTTCAGCGGCACGGTTTGCGCATTGCCCAGCAGCTCAATAAAGGCATTATACTGCGCCTCGTCCATCGGGCAGTTGAGGTAATCGCCCGGCGTGTCATCATCCCAGCGCGATTTGCGGTAGATCAGCTCCATGTTGAGCGAATCCGCCGCCACAATCGGGGCAATGGCATCATAAAAGGCGAGATGCTGCTCTCCAGTCATGGCGATCAGGCTGGCAGTCATGGCCTCCGAGGTCAGCGGCCCAGTGGCAAGAATCACCGGCCTGTCCGTCTCCGGCAAGTTGGTGACTTCCTCACGAATAACCCTGATGCGCGGATGCTCGGCCATGACCTGGGTCAGATATGCAGCAAATCGCAGCCGGTCAACCGCCAAAGCCGTGCCTGCCGGAATAGCGGTCGCCTCCGCCGCCCGCATGATCAGCGAGTCCAGCCTCCGCATTTCCTCTTTCAGCAGACCGACTGCCGAATCCGGCGCGTTGGAGCGCAGCGAGTTGGAGCAGACCAGCTCGCCCAGCAGGTCTAACTCGTGTGCCGGGCTGAAGCGCGTCGGCTTCATCTCATATAATTCCACCAAGCAGCCCCGCTGCGCCGCCTGCCAAGCAGCTTCGCAGCCAGCCAGGCCACCGCCGATGATTTGCATTGATGCCGTCATGAGAAAAATCAATCCTTCTTCTTGCGGAGGCTGACGCGTTGCAGCAGGCGGTTCTGGTCTTTGGCTCCGTCATAGGCAATGACAAGCTGCCAGCTGTCCTCCCGCTCTTCCAGCACAGCCAAACCCTCGGCTTTGGAATTTTCATCCGGCATCGGAATTTCCCCCAGCAAGCGCAGCTTGCCTTGATCCTTTGTCTTGCGGTCTTTGCCCGGCACCGTGTCTTTGCCGTTCCAATGATAGATCTGATACGATTCGGAGCCGCTGCCGCCCGGCCCAGCCAAGATCAGAAAGCCGTCAGACACAGCGGCGATGTCGCGGATGCCGCGCCCGCCGAGCCGAACATACAGCAGCTCGTATTGCTCCGGCTCTTCCCAGCGCAACTTCAACACTGGAACGTAATTGCCCCGGAAGACCGGTCCCCGAAAGCCGACATGCAGCCAGCCGTCCTTGACAGCAAGACCTTCGATGTCAACGCCGTTTTCCTTGCTGGGGATGCCGCAGAAGACTTTCAAGGCCGGATCGTTCCTGATGATCTTGCGCAGGCTGATTCTGTCCTTGGCAATCACCTTTCCTGCGTCGTTCAGCCGCAGTCGGAAGAGCCAGTCGCGGCTGGCCTCGGCTTCGATCTTGTCCTGATGAAAGCTTTCCCGGTTTTCCTTCCAGCTGCTGTCCTCATCAATTTTCTTCCGGTTTGAGGAATGCGAGCCGACGACGTAAACCTGATCCCCTTCCGCGCAGATGCCTTCAACATCCAGCTCCTTGCCCTCGCCCTTCATCAGAAGAATGCTGTCCGCAACCGCGCAGCTGCCGTCATTGTTCATTTTGAGGAGCTGGATGCGGTTTTCATCCTTCTCTTTGCCTGTTCCTTCATCCGCGCCGATGATCAGGAACGAGCGGAACTGCTCAACCGCGCTCACATGCTCAAGTGCTGGGATTTCCCCTGAGATGCTGATGAAAAAAAGAAAAGCCAAAGCTGTCATCTCTGTATTCCTCGATAAAAAAAATCCTCCGGCAGCGGGCCGCAGGCCAGTGTTCAGCCTTTTCTATGAGAACACAGCTTATTTCCGCCGTCAACAGCAAATGCCGCTGAGCCGCGTTTTTTCGGTGTGGCTAAATAGCAAGTGATGAGTTAGTTACAGGGAGATGATACAAGAAATCATC
>NZ_JBLWEP010000095.1:0-9496 GCF_048287355.1 Candidatus Electronema sp. TJ | reverse complement strand
AGATGATGATCCCTATGAAAGACAGTCGCCGCGCGTTGCCAGCAGCGCAAAAGGTGAATCAACGTCTTTTTTGGGGAGGAAAAACATGGCAGTGACTCAAACCTGTGGACGAGCCAACTTTTATGAAGGAAAGTGTGCAGGTTTCGTTCATGGATTCAAAATAATATTGAATTTATCGTGAAAAACGGTATGCTAAAGGAAGGCGGGCCAAGATAGTGGACAAATGGTCTGGTTTCACGACGCAGCTTAAACCTGAACCAATAAAGAGGTGAAGAACATCATTTGATTCACATGAGCAGCGGTTGATGCGGAGTTTTTTGGTTTTACTATGAAAATTAACAGAGGGAAAAATTATGACCAAAAAAATAGCCTTATGCTTACTTGTGAGCATATATGGTTCAAGCAGTGGATTTGCCGCTCCTGTCAGCGAGTATACGGCACAAAAAACCGCTGAAAGCTGGTTGGAGCAAATAACAAATCGGGCCCAGCGAAGCATAAAAGCTGTTTCTGATAAGCAGATAGATCTGACGAAAAATAAATCAGGAAAAGCTTTACCTCCTGCTTATTACATAGTCAACATGGATGGAGGAGGATGGGGCATCGTTGCTGGTGATGACAAATATCATGTTCCAGTAATAGGTTATTCCACAACAGGCGCAATTGATCCTAATAATCTTCCTCCAACATTTATGTGGTGGATGGATGAGGTGAAGGCAAATGTTGAGGCAGCAGCGCAAAGCAGCATAACTTCCCGTAGCAGCGCATGGAAAAATATCAGCCCTGCTGCCTATGGTATAAAAACAGCAGGAGAAGGAACAGTCGGTGATATTGCGCCTCTGCTGACCACAACGTGGAATCAAGGGAAATATTACAACAGCAAGTGTCCGGTGGATGCTAATGGTCCGGACGGACACGCCCTGACAGGCTGCTGCGCCACGGCATATGCGCAGGTGATGAAGTATCATAACTGGCCTGCGACAGGAAATGGCAGTAATTCATATAGTCATACAAAATATGGCACATTATCTGCCAATTTTGGGGCAACAACGTATAATTGGTCCAGCATGCCCTCCAACGGCGGTTTGACCTCGTACAACGATGCAGTCGCAACGCTGATGTCTCATGCTGGCATTGCTGTGAATATGAATTATGGACCTAGCGGGTCTGGCTGTAGTCCTTCTCTGATCGCTTCTGCATTCAGCAAGTATTTTAAATACAAACCCACATCTCTTCAGTGGAAGAGCAGCTTCACTGATGCTGAGTGGCAGGCAAAAATTGTTGCCGATCTGAATGCGCAACGGCCTGTTCTTTATGTTGGCTGGAGTGGGGCAGGTGGACATGCGTTTGTTGTGGACGGCGTTTCCGGAGCCAACTCCGATTACTTCCACTTCAACTGGGGCTGGGGCGGCTACTCAGACGGTAATTTTACCTTGAGCACGCAGCAGTTTAATCAAAACCAAGGTGCAATATTTGGCATAGAACCGGATGGTAACAACAATCCTCCTCCGGCGGCAACTCTGGTTTCCCCTTCCGGCAGCATCACAAACACCAAACCTGCATTCACGTGGAACGCCACTTCCGGTGCCACATGGTACGCCTTATATGTGTACAATTACACGTCCGGAAAGGTGTCGGTCGGCACAACGTGGTATCAGGGTTCCTCGGTTTGTTCTGGTTCGACCTGTTCTGTTGTCTCCCCGGCCACATTGACCGGCGGCAATCACAGCTTCTGGATCCAAACATGGAATCCGAACGGTTATGGGCCTTGGAGCAACCCCATGTCGTTCTATCTTCCTGGTCCGCCCGCAACAGCGACTCTTGTTGCGCCATCAGGCAGCATAACGAACACTAAACCAACCTTCACATGGAATGCAGCGACTGATGCCACATGGTATGCCCTGTATGTGTACAATTACACGACTGGGAAGGTCTCAGTTAACACAACGTGGTATCAGGGTTCCTCGGTTTGCTCTGGTTCGACCTGCTCTGTTGTTTCTCCGGCCACATTGACCAGCGGCGATCACAGCTTCTGGATCAGAACATACAATTCCACCCACGGCTACGGACTTTGGAGCAACCCCATGTCCTTCCGTCTGCCTGGCATGCCTGGCAAAGTGATATTGAGTTCGCCATCCGGCATCATAACGAACACAAAGCCGACCTTCACATGGAGCAAGGACGCAGACGCAACGTGGTACTACCTGAATGTGCAAAACACCTCCACCGGCAAGGCGGGGGCTATGAATGGCTGGTATATGGCCAGTTCTGTCTGCTCTGCCTCCACCTGCTCGGTGACTCCAGCAGCGGCATTGTCCCCCGGAGGGCATAGATGGCAGGTTATCGGATGGAATACCCTTGGCTACGGGCCTTGGAGCGATTTCATGTCGTTCCATCTGTCTGGCTGCTATCCTGGCCCAGTGACCTTGGTCTCTCCGATTGACACCATTGCCAACACGAAACCGGCCTTCACATGGAGCAAGGATGCAGACGCTAATTGGTATTATCTGTATGCATACAATAGCTCGACCGGACAGCTCAGTCCTGTGAACGGCTGGAAAGCTGCCAGCTCTGTCTGTGATTCTGTCACATGTTCAGTAATACCAGCAACACCTCTGGAGGCAGGGGCTTATTCTTGGTGGGTGCAGCCCTACAGCTCCTGCGGCGGATACGGCAGCTGGAATGGCCCTCGCTATTTTGACTTGGGCTTCAATTCTCAGTTCAGCGGGAATGCCTACAACTGGTACTGGCCAACAGGCTATGCCCCTTGGTATCTCTATAGCACTTACTATTTCTACACATCTGGCTTGGCAAACAGCTGGGCAACGGCTTACTACGGCACCTATCTTGGCGATGACACAAAGTATGCGGATTTTGAGTATGAGGCCAAGATGTGGCGAGGCTCCGGCGAACCGTATTCTACTGGCATAGCCTTGAGAGGAGAACCTCTTGCTGCCAGCAGCGGCTATTGGAACTCCGGTTATCAGTTCACATATACCCGTGACGGATGGTTCTCTGTCTGGCAGATGCAGGGAACGACCGCGACCAACCTCGTGGCTTGGACCGAGCACAGTGCCATTAACCAAGGCAGCGCGTGGAACACGTTGCGTGTCCGGGCTGTAGGCTCAACGATTGAGTTCTACATCAACAACATCCATGTAGCTACAGTGACAAACGCCAGCTTGCTCAGCGGCAAAGCTGGTCTGATGATGTATCGAGGCGAGACGACTGACTACCTGTATGTCGACTACGCAAAACTGACACCTGTGACTCTTCAAGTTCTTGCTCCATCTCCGGTCGATGGCGGAATCGTTGTTGATGCCTCTGCCGCAGCAAAGCAGGCTGAACGGCCTGAAGGAGTGCTGCGAGGATCGCCTGAAGGAGTCGATGTCGATGACCGGCAGCTGAGAGCATTGCGAAGCGACGCTCCAGCGGCAGAACTGGTTCCTGAAGAAACTGTCAAAGGCAACACGCCGAAGCTGTAAACCTTAATTCCTCGGCGGCGGGACTGCGTTTCTGCCCTGCCGTCGACCACTCGCTGCCCATCATGACGGAGCCACCAGCTCCGTCATGATTTTTTCCTCCTGCGGTGCGTCCGCGCAATATTTTGAATTCGCTGCTGTTCATTCATAACCGGCTGCCGGTGGTGCGTTCTTCCGCGAGGGACGCAATGGGCATAAAAAGCCAGTCACAGGTGGCTCAAATGAACCTGTCCCGCTATTCGCTGTGCCCACATAAAACAGAAGCAGCAGGGCTGCCTTTCCCGGTGGACAACCAGACGGCGGAATTTTCTTTGCATCCATGAAAAAGTCCGTTCAACTTGAAATCGCGGAGATTTCATGATGACTGTCCATCCGCGCCGCCACTTCGCATTTTTCTTAGTTGGAATCTGCGGCTGAATCAGCGCACCTTTTCCTTCATAGCCGCAAGCTGCTTCAGTGCCGATAACGTTCTCAGCAGGTTGCAGCGATGCTGCCCGCCTGAGTAAAAACTTCCCAAACTGCTGCCCGCTTCTGTATAAGAGTTACACAAACTGCAAAGCGCCTCAACTGTGCTGTTCACCAATCGTAATAGAAATCATTCTCAAATCATGCTCATATGAAGAATCAGCGCATTATCCCGAAATATCAGGCATGTTTTTTGCATGAGCAGCAGCAGCTCATCCTTACTATGAAAAACAAGAGTGGAACAGAGTGGGAGGAAGATATGAACTGCTGGGAATACAACAAATGCGGCCGCGAAAAAGGGGGGCTGGGTGCCAAACTGCATGGTGTCTGCCCTGCTTGGCCTGACAACGGTCAGCAGTGCGCGCGCGTCGCCGGAACTTTCTGCGGCGGCAAGGTGCAGGGGACTTTTGTCATGAAGCTGCTCACCTGCATGAAGTGCGGCTTCTATCAAAGCGAGCATTACGACAAGACCTACGGCAAGAAAAACGCCGCCTGACTGCAACGGCCCTGAGAGGCAGGCGGCAGCCTGCCTTCCTTTCCGCAGCGCACATAGCACTATCTGCTGGCTGTTTTCCGCAGACAGCGTATATTCTCTCCATGACCGCCCCTTTCTTCATACTCCCGCAGGCGCAGCATGGACACCTTCCTTCTTGACGAACTGCTGCGAGGCTTCCTTCGTGAAGACCTCGAACACGGTGACATCACCACAGAAGCCATTTTTTCCGGCGCGGAAACAGGCTCCGCTGTCCTTCGGGCAAGAGAACCGCTGGTCGCCGCCGGACTGGAGAGCGTGGCGGCCCGTGTCTTCTGGCTGCTGGATGAGCGGCTGCGTTGTTCCGGCAGCATCCCGGACGGCACCTGCGCCGCTCCTGGAGCAACGCTGCTGACTGTCAGCGGATCCGTGCGCAGCATCCTCAGGGGCGAGCGTGTGGCACTCAACCTTGTTCAGAGGCTCTGCGGCATCGCCACACTGACCCGGAAGCACGTGGACGCTGTGCAAGGATGCAAGGCCGCTGTTGCTGACACCCGCAAGACCACGCCTGGACTTCGCCTCTTGGAGAAATACGCAGTGCGGTGCGGCGGCGGACGCAATCACCGCTTCAGCCTCAGCGACGGCGTGCTGATCAAAGACAACCATATCGCCGCCTGCGGCTCGATCAGCGAGGCGGTGCGGCGGGCGCGGGCCGCTGCGCCGCACACGATCAACATCGAGGTGGAGGCCGACACGCTGGCTCAGGTGGAGGAATGCCTTGCCTGCGGCGTGCCGGTCATCATGCTCGACAACATGGATGCGCCGATGCTGCGGCAGGCGGTGGAGCTGATCGCAGGCCGGGCATTGATCGAAGCATCAGGCGGGGTGAACCTGCGCACGGTGCGGGCGACAGCCGAAACCGGGGTGGACATCATCTCGGTCGGCGCGCTGACGCATTCCGCACCGGCCTGCGACATTGGGCTGGACTGGCTTGAGCAGCTCGCTCCATAAGGCTTTTCCCTGCATGAGACCTCTTGCATCAATCGTATCTGTCTGCGCAGCTTGTGTGCATGATACGAAAGCGTGCAAAGTTTGAGTGATGAGGATGTTAAGCGGTCAACAGGGGATCAGCGTTCAACCTTTGCCAAGCGGCTTGACGTTGTCGAACGCGGCCTGCGCAACTTCCGCCGCCTGCCGAAGCGTAAAGGTGTTCCGCATGTCAAGCGGGCAGCACCGCAGCAGAAGAAAGCGTTTTAGTCTCGCTTCAGCTTCATCGCAGCTGTCTATGCCGTTTATAATATGGAGCTGCAAACTGCTCGCGGATAATTTATGCAGCAGGTCTGGTAAAGCCCGCAACCTGCGAGCGGGCAGGCCCGTCCCCGATGTCCAAATCAAACAGCATGCCTTTTGCGAATCAAAAGGCATAGGTTTTGCGAATCAAGCAGCCTGATTTTGCGAATCAAAAGCCAGACCTTTTACTATATAGAAGGGTTCCCTTCTTATATATAAAAAGGAGACCTTCTTATATATAGAATGGATGGTTTTTGATCCTCAGAAAAACAGGCACTTATCAACGCAGGCATTCAGCTCTTTTTAGAGAGAACAATTGACTCTGTCAGCCGCAGCAGCTGTCCAAGCCCTCGATCAGGGCCTGAGGCGGCTTGTCTGCGAACACGCCTGCGCCGAAATCTGGCCGCATCCCGCGCAGAAAGAGATAGAAGACCCCGCCGAAGTGCCGCTCGTAGCTACAGCCTTTGATCCGTCTGGCAAGAAAGCGGCGCAGGGCTATGGAGTAGATCAGATATTGCAGGTCGTAGCGGTGTTCGAGCATGGCTGCGGCCAGCCGTTCTGGCCTGTAGTCTTCCGCCCGGCTGCCGAGATGATTTGATTTGTAATCGGCCAAGTAATATCTCCCTTGCCAGCAGAAGACAAGGTCGATGAAACCGGTCATCAGGCCGTTGAGGATGCCGCTGCTCTCCGGCAGAGGCGGTGTGCCGAACGCAGCCAGGGTCCGGTTGAACTGCGCCAGCCGCAGCTGCTCCAGCGGGAAATGAAAGGCCATTTCATTGATCCGCTCGCTGTCCTTGAGGCGGGAGAGGGAGAGCGTGCCGTCTTGGCTGGGCAGAGGCGTGCGCAGGATGTTCTCCAGCCAGGCTGTGACTGCTGGCAGCCACTGACTGGCTGGGAAACCGGCCCGCTCCAGCCCGGCACGCACGATTTCCTCACGGCCAGCCGGATCAGTGAAGCTGATCTGCTCCAGAATGCCGTGCAGGCAGGTGCCTGCCGCCGCGCCTCTGGGAAAGCTGAAAGCATCCCGGCTCTCTGGCGCGTCAGACAGCATTTCAGTCTGGTCCGCGTCATAATCCGGCTGCTCCGGGCTGCTCTCGCGCTGGCCAGCCATCAGGCTTGAGTAGCTGACTATGCGCCAGCTGCTGTCAATGCTGCCCTTGAAGCGGGCCACAGAGAGCTGCTGCTCCGGTGCCGCCGCAGGCATCAGCTTGGGCAGGGCGGTCAATGCCTGCGGCCGCCTGACTGCGGCCACGCTCTCCAGCCGCTTCATGGCCTCTTCGCCAGACTGACTGAGGAGATAAAAGAATGCGCTGTCCTCCATATCTTTGATGCTGCCCCAGCAGAAGAAGCAGGCTTGGGCCGCTCTGGTCATCGCCACATAAAGCAGGCGCAGGTCTTCAGAAAGCCGCTCCCGCTCAGCCAAGGCAAGGTTCTTTTCGCTGCCGGTGCCGAGATCAAGGCAGAGCCGCTCCGGCTGCTCAGGCCGGTGAAAGGAGAAAGGTTTGCTGCTGTCGCAAGGGCGGCAGGTCCAAAGAAAGGGGAGAAAGACTACAGGATACTCCATGCCCTTGGCCTTATGGACAGTGACGATCCGCACCAAGTCCTCGTCGCTTTCCAGCCGGAGCTGCTCGGCCTCGGACTGCCCTTCCGGCTGCCGCAGCTGACTGCTGAACCAGCGCAGAAGGGCGTTGGGGCTGTGCTGTTGGCGGGATGCCTCCTGAATCAGCTCGGCCAAGTGGAGATAATTGGTCAAGGCCCGCTCGCCTGAAGGTGCGCTGAGCAGCCGCCGCACTGCCCGCTGTCCGCTGAGGAGCTGCTGGAACATAGGCAGGAAGCCTTGCTGCAGCCAGGTCTCCCGCCAGCTGCTGAACAGCTCCATGATCGCCTCACGCTCTTGGTCGTCTTCGCGCAGACGGTCAATACGCTCCGCTGTCCAGCTGAAGATGCCGTCTGCCAGCACAGTGCGGGCCAAAGCCAGGTTGCTGAGGTCGCAAAGACAGCTCATCAGCCGGAGCAGCTGCCGCGCCTCTTTGCTGGCAAAGACGGATTCCTGATCGCCGCAGACGCTGGCGATGCCTGCGGCGTTCAGTTCCTGCCGGATCAGCTCGGCCTGCTCGTTGGTGCGGGTCAGCACAGCGATGTCACCGGCAGCCAGCGGCTTGTCACCCAGCTTGGCGCGTCCTGCCTGCCCGGCATTCAGCAGCGCGGTGATCTCTGCGGCGCAGCGGCGGGCGGCCTGCTCCTCAGCAGCTGCCTTAGCCAGCGGTTTCCCGCTTTCCTCCAAAAGCAGGCAGGTCAGAGGCGGCTGCGGCTGCCCGTCGAGTTGGAAGGCATGACCATCCTGCCGTCCGGCCGCCTGCACACGGGGGAAATCAATTTCTTCTTTTGCAAAGCCGAACGGTGCTTCAATGTCAAACAAGGTGTTCACCGCCTCAACCATCGCTGTGCTGGAACGGTGGTTGACGGTCATGGTCAGCCGGTTCTGCGGTCTGGTGTCGCGCTTGGCCTGCATGTAGGTGAAGATTTCCGCGCCCCGGAAGCTGTAAATGGCCTGCTTGGGATCGCCGATCAGGAACAGCCCGGCTGTCTTGGCCTGCGCTGCCGCGTGGAGTGCTTTGAAGATGCGGTACTGAAGCGGGTCGGTGTCCTGAAATTCATCCACCAGAACAGCCGGAAAACGCCGGGCGACACGCCGGGCAAGCGCACCGCCCGCATCCGCCCGCAGGCCCTTGTCCAGCCAGCTTTGCAGATCATCAAAACTGAGCTGACTCTGCTCCTGCTTGCGCTGCGCCAGCTCCTCCCGCAGGAAGCGCCGGGCCTCCAGCAGCACAGCTGCGCTCCGGTTGCGCATCAGGTTCTTCTGCCGCGACAGGAAATCCTCGAAGCAGTCAAAGAACGGATGATCCGGCGGCGGCTCTTTGCTTTTCTTCAGCAGCGAGGCATTGATCTTGCTGCGGCTGAGCAGATGCAGCTCCTCCGGCGGCAGCAGAGGCAGCGTCCCTGTCTCGGCAAAACGGTCGAGCAATGCCAAGGCTGCGTTCAACCGTTCCGGCGCGTAGCCGTCCTTCTTGTTCTGCGAGAGGCTGCCGCTTTCCCGCAGCAGGCTGGCAACTGCGCCGCCGCAGCTGCGCCACTGCCGCCGCAGCTCTTCAGCCAGCTGCTCCTGCGCCGCCATCTCTTGCTTCAGCGCATCAGGCGGAACATCCGGCAGGCAGTCCACGTCCTCGCGTTCCAAGTGCCCTCCCAGCGCGGCCAGCAGCCCTGCTGGAGCACCCCACTGCGCCAAGGCCCATGCCGCCTCCTCAGGCGGGGCAGGATAGAACCGCTGCCGCCAGAAATCCTCGATGATCCGCACGCGCAGCAGGCCTTCGCTGTCCGTCAGCTCCATCTCAAACGGTGCGCCAGACTCAAAGGCGTGCTCTTGCAGCATCCGATGACAGAAGCTGTGGATGGTGTAAATGGCTGATTCGTCCATCCGACAAAGCGCGTCGCGGAGCAGCACAGCCGTCTTGTCCTTGTCGCCTGCCTGACGCAGCAGCTGATGCAGATCCTGCTCATCTGCCGCGCCGCGTTCCAGCGTGTCGAGCGCGTCGCGAATGCGCTGGCGGATGCGGCCCCGCAGCTCCTCAGCCGCCGCCTTGGTGAAGGTGACGACAAGGATTTCGTCCGCAGCCAGCTCCTGCTCCAGCAGCAGGCGGAGGAAAAGCAGGGCGATGGTGTAGGTCTTGCCTGTGCCTGCGCTGGCTTCAATCAGAATCTGACCGCGCAGGGGAAGCTTGAGAGGATCAAG
>NZ_JBLWEP010000094.1:0-9544 GCF_048287355.1 Candidatus Electronema sp. TJ | reverse complement strand
CTCGGAAAACATTGTCGTTTTCAAAAACAGCTTATTTTCATGAACTCGCAACACGCCTCTTTATTGTCCGCTACAATCTGAAATTAAAGGCATCACTTTCTATTTAACCACCACCAGATTTTGAACGGCATCTTATGGGCACTGCGGACCGACGTGTCGTGGAAAGATTTGCAGGAGCGCGGCGAAATTAACCTCCGGGAGGCATTCGTGGGACGGCAATTTTGTTCCGGTCAAAAAAGGGGTGCTGCTGTCAGCCGGACAAAACTCGGCAAAGGCGGCAGAATCATGGCAGTTGCGGACTCTTCTACCGCCGCCCCGCCTGCCTTGCAGGCACTGCGCCGCATGAAGCGGTGCTCGTGGAAACGAGCCGTGGTCAGTTTTTTCATTGCCGAAAAACCTGAAAAGCTCATTGGCGGCCAAAGCATATGACAGCGACAAACTCAATGATGATCTTCAGAAAAATCAAATGTTGAGCTGGTCGCCCCGCACCTCAGCAACAGGACAGTACCAAAAACTCAGGACGGACGAAAGCTGAAGCGGCATAAACGCCGCTGGAAAGTCGAACGGCTTTTCGCCTGGCTTCAAAAGGCTGGTTGTCCGATCTGAGCGACATCTTGATAATTTATTGTTTTTTTACTGCTCGCTTGCTCAATTATTTTACTCCGTTTTTTTGAGATAGATTTATGGGAAATCATCTGTATTCAATCATCACAGTCTGTCTTGACAACGAACAAGGTGCTGCAAAAACAGCAGAGTCAATAGTTAAACAGACATTCTCTAATTTTGAATGGATATTTATTGATGGTGGTTCACAAGATAATTCAGTCAATGCAATCAGAGACAATCCTGCTCTTACTCATCTTGTTTCTGAGCCAGACGAAGGGATTTATCATGCCATGAATAAAGGAGTTTATCTATCTCAAGGTGATTATTGCATTTTTTTGAATGCAGGCGATTGGTTTTATAATGAGAATGTTCTCGAAAATGTGTCAAATCGATTAGAAGGTGATCTTGTTGTCGGATGGTTAAATGTTATCTATCCTGATAGTTTCCGTAAACAGTCAAAAATTAGAAGACTTGATCAACAGGATGTAAGAAGAAAATTTCTCTATCATAGAACGCTGCATCATCAATCAACATTTATTAAAAGATCATTGTTTAAAAAATACGGATGCTATGATCAAACATTTAAAATATACGGTGACTGGGATTTTTTTTTGAGAGTTATCAATAAAGGGGTTGATTTAAAATTTATAAAATTGTGTATTGCTAATTATCCATTTGATGGTATCAGCTCAACATCTATAGGGACGGCTTTCAACATTAAAGAAATCAATAGAATCCGCCAGAGGCATTTTTCAATTTTATATAGAGTAAAACGATATATTATTGATCGTATTGAAGGGGTATTCAATATTAGAGGTTTCTAAGGAATGTCATGCCTATAGTAAGTGCTGTAATCCCATGCTACAATCATGGAGAATATATTGACAGAGCAGTTGACTCTGTATTAAATCAAACTATTAAAGATATCGAAATTATTATAGTGAATGATGGCTCTACAGATGATTATAGCAAAGAAAAGTTGAAAAATTACAATAAGCCAAAAACAAAAGTATTACATACAGATAATAATGGGCCATCGGCAGCACGGAATATCGGGATATCACATGCGAATGGAATGTATGTCCTTGCCTTAGATGCAGATGATTATTTTTTGCCAACCTTTCTAGAAAAAGCAGTAGTGGTTTTTGAGCAGCAAGCCAATGTTGGTGTGGTAGCATGTGGAATACAGCAGTTTGGTCTTGATTCATCTAGAAAAATGCCTCGTGGAGGCGATGTGAGATCATTTCTTACCCCTTCAGGTTTAGCAGGTAGTGCTCTGTTAAGAAAAATATGCTGGGAGCAAATTGGTGGATATAATGAAAGTATGAAGACAGCAGGATATGAAGATTGGAATTTTTGGTTAGATATCACCAAACGAGGCTGGATAGTTCATGTCATTGATGAATATCTTTTTTGTTATAATTGGCAAAATGGGTCAAGAAGAACAAAATTGAATAAGCAAAGGGAAGAGTCGCTTGCTCATGTGATTCGTAATCATATAGATGTATTTGGAAAATATGTTGATCTTGTTATACTGCATAAGGATGCAGAGGTTGTAGCTATGAGGAAACAACGAGATATTCTTGCATCTTCCTTGGAATATAGAACGGGAAAGAAAATTTTAAGGCCAATTCGATTTCTTCAACAGCAAATTACTAAAGAATATAAATATCAAAACAATAGTTTTATTAAACTAATATTTAGAATAATTGCTTGTATAAAAAATAAATCAATTTATACAGTTTATATTTTTATTTGTGATCATATACGAGATAAAATATAGTATATTTTGAAATTTAACAATGCCTCCGAGAATTCTTTTTTTGCGTTCTTGCACAAAGATTGCCTTTTCGTCATTTGTAGCAGGAGGACTTTGTTGTTCAAAAAAAAATGCCTTCATACAGTATCCGCTTCTTAATTGTGATAATTTATCTAAACTCAATAAATTATATAATCCTGTTATAGCCAAAGAATATCTTGAACAAAATATTATTTCAAGCACCAGTGAGCT
This sequence comes from Candidatus Electronema sp. TJ, assembly GCF_048287355.1. Lineage (NCBI taxonomy): Bacteria > Pseudomonadati > Thermodesulfobacteriota > Desulfobulbia > Desulfobulbales > Desulfobulbaceae > Candidatus Electronema > Candidatus Electronema sp. TJ. The sequence goes on along the minus strand of NZ_JBLWEP010000094.1, from coordinate 6,927 downwards.
TAGAACTCAACTTGAAACAGGTTATTTTGACCTAATAATATTATTAGCTCATGATACTCCATTGTTTAGTTTCCAAAAGACAAGCTGGATGAAAAAATTAAGGAATCTTGTTGCATTTTTTAAGAAAAATAAGGATGCTGAATCCTCGACAGGTTTAAACTGTTTCTCAGGGATAACAGATAGTATTGCTAAAATAGCATATCGAGTGCCAATCGTTATTATTGATTTCGATGATTGGATATGTCTTTCGCTATCAAGTCAACATATTCTACAGTATTGCACATTTTATTACAAACGAGAACTGCCATTCAACCGTTTTTTCCTCTATTATCAGCATCGTCCTGCCCATTGGCGAAAGATGCGAGAACAATTACTTCCTCATTGTGCAAAAATGCGCAGGATGCCTTTGGGAATCGAGGATCAGAAATATCAGGATTTAAAAAAATTGCGCAAAGACGAACAAGATATTGATGTGTTCTTTTGTAGCCAACCAACAAGTACCTTGCGGATACGAGCTATTGAGAAATTAAGTAACCTTGCTGACACAACAAATTGGAAAATTGTGCTGGCAGATTCCATGCCCTTCAAGGAATTTTGCGATCATATAGCCAGAAGCAAGATAACAGTTTCTGTATCCGGCGGCGGCTGGGACTGCTTCCGTCATTACGAGGCTGCCGCCTTAGGCTCGCTGCCCTTGATGGACCAGCCAACTGTTGACACCTGCTGGCGGGACATTGCTGACGGAACTTTTTTCTTCGACAGCACCTTCCGCAATTTTCAGGAACGGCTGGAATTCTTTTTAACCTGCCCGGAGCGCAGAAGCGCGGCGTTGGCGGCCATCACGCGGCATGTGGAGCAGGACATGCTGCACTCAAAAATCGTCGAACGGATCGTCGCCGAGCTGCTGCACAAAAAAAATAACCGTCATCGGAACCATGCCCTCGAAACCGCTGCTGATCATCCCGGCTGAAACCAAAGTGCGGGAGCTGGATGCCAAGCTCCTGCTGGCTGTTGTCGCCCTCCGCAAAGGCTTTGACGTGGTGGTCGGCGCGCTGAAGGAGATGAAATATTTGGTTGATCTGCTCGACCGGGGCATTTTTCTTGACAAAAGCGTGGCAAAGACCAAGCAAAAATGGTTTGCCCGCTACCGGGAGCTGGGACACCGCATCGCCGCGCTGGACGAGGAGGGATTGGTCTACTTTGACGCGGAAACCTACCGCCAGCTCCGCATTTATCCGCCGTCCATGGCCGAGGCCGAGCTGTTTTTCGCCTGGGGGCCAGATCAGGCCGAGGTGATCGCTCCGGCGGTCGGCAGTCTGGCGGAGCGCATCCGCGTCACTGGAAATCCCCGCTTCGATCTGCTCCGCCCGGAACTGCGCAAGGTCTATGCGGAAGACGTGGCGGAACTGCGGCGGCAGCACGGGCGGATCATTTTGATCAACACCAGCTTCGCCTTCTCCAACCGCGCTGACGGCGCAGAGGCTCTGCGCCAGACCTTCGCCCAGTACCCGATCTCCAAAGAGCGGCCTAGCTTTTTTGAAGGCTGGACAACGGCGCAGGCCAGCGTGATGGGTTCCTTCAAAGAAATGCTGCCGCAGCTCCGCCAGCATTTCCCGGAACACACACTGATCATCCGCCCGCATCCCTCGGAACGCTTGGACACTTGGCGGAATTTCACCGCCGCCATGCCCAAGACCGAGGTGATTCGCGAGGGCAATGTTGTGCCATGGATTCAAGCTTGCGACGCGCTGATCCACTGGAACTGCACCACGGCCATCGAAGCCTATCTGCTCGGCAAACCTGCCTTCGCCTACCGCAAGGAACAGCCGGATCAGTACGAGCAGCAGCTGCCCAATGCGTGCAGCTTCCATGCGTGCAGCCCGGAGGAACTGCTGCGGCTGCTGGAGCAGGCTCTTGCCGGAACGTTGGATTTTACTGATGAAGCTGCGGCACGGCGTGACAAGGCCTTGCAGCGGCACATTGCCTCGCTGGAGGGCAACCTGGCGGCGGAGCAGATGATTGACGAGCTGCTGCCGATCGCCCGCTCGTTCGAACGCAAATGGAGCCTGCCGGAGACTGGATTGCGGATGCTGAAGCGGACATGGCGGGCAGTGCTGGATCAAGTGCATCCAGACCGGCACAGCCGGGACAAGTATGTGGCGGTCAAATTCCCGGACACCGGGATTGATGAGGTGCGGGCGCGGGTGGCTGTGTTGGCGGAATGCCTCCAATATTCTGCCGAAATTTCGGTGCGGCAGGCGGGCTGGAACTGCTTCTCGCTAACCGCTGCTGACCGGCAGTAAGACTGCATGGCAGTCCTTGTCGAGCTGTTCGGTCTGCCCGGATCCGGCAAGAGCTTTCTAACTCATGAGCTGCACCGCAGGCTGAAAGAGCAGGGCATCAACTCGCTGGACCGCCAGGCAGCAGTGCAGCTCTGTTTGCGGCGGAAGGATGACGGCCCACTGATGGCCGTGCTGAAAAAGTTCCCTCATGCAATTTGGGGCCGCCTTGTTCATGAGCATCACTGCTTGCCGGAGCTGCTGAATTTTTTCGCCCACTATCCTGCGCTGTCCGCCTTATATCAGCAGGACTTGAGCCAAAGCGGCGCAGCGGAATCAACCATCCGCAACCTGCTCGGCGCGTTTGCCGCCTCCTGTGTGGAGCGGCAGCTTTTCGAGAACTTGGGCCCTGCGGATGAGCTGATTCTTGCCGACGAGGGCTTCTGCCACCGTTTTTTCACCCTCTACGGCAATCTTGCCATCGCCCGCAGCTGCGAGGAAACAGAGCGGTATCTTGACCTGCTGCCGCCTCTGCGTGGCGTAATTTTTGTTGCCAGCCCGGCGGCCCTCTGCGCGGAACGGATGCGGCAGCGCAAGCGCTGGCCAGTCTTGCTGGCTGACGCTGCTGAAGATCAGCGCATGGCTGTTCTGCGGCACGGCGAGGAGCTGCTGCGCGGGCTGGCGGCGGCCTTGCAGCGGCGGAATGCTCCTTGCCACATCTATGACGGCGTTTCTTCCGACATCACGCCCGTGAGTGAATTCTGCCAAACGCTGCTCCAGCAGGCAAACTGATGCGCATCTGCATGTTGAGCTATTACTACTGGCCAACACCGGCAGGCGGCGCGGAAAGCCAGTGCCGGAAACTGTCCGCCGCTTTGGCTGCCCTCGGCCATGAATGCACAGTGCTGACCATCCGGCAATGTTGGGCCGATCCTGCCCGGCAGACAGAAGAAAGCGGCGTGCGGATAGTCCGGCTGCCGATAGTGGAGACTCTGCTGAACAGACGGCGCAAGAGCGGGCAAGTACTTGGGCAAACGAAAAACGCCAGCATTGCAGCTCCGCCGCAAGCTGATCAAATTTCCAGAACATTCAAGAATTTTCTCGAATTTCTGCTGAAATACAGCAACAGTCTCGCCTTCATCATTGGCACGCTCTGCTATCTGGGCCTCTGCCGGAAAAAAATAGACATTCTGCATGTGCATACAGCGGAATGGATTGCCGGGCTAGCCGCTTGGGCTGGAAATGTTTTTCATTTTCCGGTGGTCTGCAAGGGGTCCAACATCCCTGTTTTTCCGCAGCGGCAAAGCGTTCCCTTCGCCGCATTCTTTGACGCATGGCGGCGGAAACCGCATTTCATCGCCCTTACACCTGCTATGCGCGAGGACATGCTGAATAACGGCGTTCCTGCCAGCCGCATCAGCGTCATCCCCAATGGGGTCGAGCTGCCTGCCCGCACTGCTTCGGTAGAAAATAATAAGGATTTTCTCTATATCGGCAATTTCAGCCAGTCTGCCGCACACAAAGGCTTTGATGTGCTGATCGAGGCTTGGGCGGCTTTTCACCGGCTGCGTCCAGAACCCCGCCTTATCATGCTCGGCGGCGGCGATGCCAGTCCTTGGCGGCGCATGGCCGAGCAGCTCGGCTGCGCTGAATCCATTGAATTTGCAGGTTATCAAACTGATCTGGTGCCTTATTTTTTGCAAACCTGCTGTCTGCTGCTGCCCTCGCGGAAGGAAGGCATCTCCAACGCCCTGCTGGAGGCGCAAAGCTGGGGCATTCCAGCGATTGTTTCCGACATTCCAGCCAACCAAGCGGTGGTGGAGCATGGGCAGAACGGGCTGCTGGTTTCAGTCGGCGACAGCAAGGCGTTGGCGGCAGCCATGCTGCGCTGCTGCGACGAGCCGGAATTCCGCCGCCGCTGCGGCGCAGCAGCCCGGCGGCGGATGGAAGAGTTTTTCGCGATGGACAGGGTGGCCGCCCGAACTGTCGAGCTGTACCAGCAGCTGCGCACATGATTTTCACATCCTCCGTTTACGCGATCTTTCTGGCCGTTGTTGTCACTGCGTACTGGGCCTTGCGGCAGCGGCAGGCGCAAAATTTATTCCTGCTGGCGGCCAGCTATGTCTTTTATGGCTGGGTGACACCGTGGTTCTGCCTGATCATCGCTGCGGCCACTGTGACAGCCTACGGCTGCTGCCGGGGCATGGCCGCCTTTCCTGATCAGAAAAAACGCTTCCTGCTGATCAGCCTCTGCGTCAACCTCGGCCTACTGGCCTTGTTCAAGTATTTCAATTTTTTTATTGAAAGTGCCCAGCTGATGTTAGGCGCGCTTGGCCTCAGCGTCCAGCCTGCCGTGCTGCGGCTTGCTCTGCCTGCGGGCATCTCCTTTTACACCTTCCAGCTGGTCGGCTGCGCAGTTGACACCTATAGAGGCCAGACACCGGTGCGGAAAAATTTCATTGACTTCGCCCTCTTCACCTCCTTCTTTCCGCTCCTGCTCTCCGGCCCGATTGAGCGGGCCAACTCGCTCCTGCCACAGATTGAGCAGGACAGACGCTGGGCTTGGAACATCTTCAACACCGCGTGGCCGCTGCTGCTGGGCGGGCTGTTCAAGAAATTAGTCATCGCCGACAGCCTCGCTTTTTATGCGGACAAAATTTTCATGCTGGAAAATCCCGGTCCGCTCCTGCTGCTGGTCGGCACATTCGCCTTCAGCATTCAGATTTATGCTGATTTTTCCGGCTACACCGACATGGTGCGCGGCTCGGCCCGGCTGCTCGGCTTTGAGCTGACCCAGAACTTCAATTTTCCCTATTTCGCCATTTCGCCCTCAGATTTCTGGCGGCGGTGGCATATTTCGCTGTCCACGTGGATTCGGGACTACATCTACATTCCGCTGGGCGGTTCGCGGCAGAAAAGCCAGCTGCGCCACGCCGCAGCGCTTCTGCTCACCATGTCGATCTGCGGCCTCTGGCACGGCGCGGCGTGGACGTTTGTCCTCTGGGGGCTGTATCACGGCTTGGCCAGCTTTGTTTACGCCACGCTGGGTTTCGGCGGCCGCTGGCGGCCTGCGGGAAAACTTGGCACTGCGGCAGCTTGGCTGCTGATGTTCGCTGTCATCCAGTTCGGCTGGCTGATTTTCCGTGCGCCGTCGGCAAGCTGGCTGGCAGCCGCGCTCTGGACACCTGCTCCGGTGACAGCCGATATGCACATTGCCGCCGCAGTCATCGCTGTGCATTGCGCCTTTCACCTGCTGCCGCTGGGCCTGCTGGCTTTGGCGGAAAAAAAATTTCCACCCCTGCTGCGCAGCCCGGTTTACGCCCTCCTTCTCCTGCTGACCGTGCTGCTGCGCAGCGAAGCAGGACAAGATTTCATTTACTTCCAGTTCTGATGGCCCGCAGCATCCTGCTTTTTGCCACCGTCCTGCTTTGCTTCGCCCTCTTCACGCTACCCTTCGGCCTGCCGCAGCGCATGGCTTTGGTGGACCGGCAGATCACCCCGCAAGCGGCTGGCATGGTTGGTGACAAATACTATGACGACGTGGTGCGGAAGCTCAATCATCGGCAGCCGGAGCTGATTCTGATCGGCAATTCCATGCTCGGTGAAGGCGTTGACGAGCGGCAACTGGAATCGCTGTTGGACATGCCCGCTGCCGCTGTCTGGAATGGCGGTGTCGGCTCGGCTTGGTGGTATTTAGCGGTGAAAAATATCATCCCTCAGCTGAAAAAGAAGCCTGTTCTTGTCGGCATAGTCTTCCGCGACAATCATCTGACGCTGCCAGCGATGCGGGTCACGGGCAAGCACAAGCCGCTGATTGATAGATTGGCGGGCGAAAATGAGGCACTGCTTGACCGGCTGGCTTATCTCAGTCAGGAAAATTTTCTCAGCCTGCAACTGAAGAAACATATTCCTCTTTTCAACAAAAGAGAGTATTACAAACAGGCTGTTGACGTAGTTTTGAAAAGAGCGGCCAGCATCCTGCTCCGCCTGCCTAACACTAAATCGGTTGACCAAGCTGCGGCTTCGGTTTTTGCCAGCGGCAAGATGATTCCCGCCCTGCTCAACCAGCGGCAGCTTGACGACGAACGCCAGCAGGACAGCGCGAAGGAGGACATGACTTTTCAGCCGGAAAAGACCTTTCTCAAGCCAATAATTGAGCTGTGCCGCGAGCAGAATATCCAGCCGGTGTTCATCCGGGTGAAACGCCGCCGCGATCTGGAACCCGGCAAACAGCCGCCGGAACTGCTGGCCTACATGGACAATTTGAGGAAATATTTGCAGAACAATAAGGCGCATCTACTTGATTACACAGATCACCATGCCATTCAGAAAGAGCATTTCGGTGAAGGTGACCATCTTAACCGGCAAAGTGGCAGGCAGCTGTTCACCGTCCTGCTTGCAAATGATCTGAAAAAATATTTTGCAGCTGCAAGAAAAATGACTTTTCCTGCTTGGAATCTTGTCATGAGGGTACCACTTAAGGGGTAGCGGTTAAATCTTCCAATCCGTGACACGCGCTGCCGGAGAGCCAGGTTGAACCGTTCAATATGACTTGTTTTTCCGCTTTCCTTCCCGAGAGAAGAGTGAATTCCAAAGGCTGCGTACGCACTCCTTGTCCCTGCTTCCGGCATATACTCCGGCAATTTTT
>NZ_JBLWEP010000093.1:0-9634 GCF_048287355.1 Candidatus Electronema sp. TJ | reverse complement strand
AGATGAGCCATCCGAGACTTGGGATAAGCCAGCTATCTTTCAGGCGAGCCATCCCTAACTTGGAATGCGGCATCTGTCCGACAGATGAGGCATCCCAGACTTGGGATGAGCCATTTATCTTTCAGGCGAGGCATCCCAAATTTGGAATGCGGCATCTGTCGGACAGATAACCTGCCAGAATTTTTGTTGCTCCAAGCGCGGCAAGGAATCTGCATTGTTCCGGCAGCAGGCCTCGCTCAAAAAAGAGGCGGAACATCTTTCGCCCTCTTTATGCTGGAAGTCTGATCAGCCGGAAATGAAAATCAGGCGGGACACAGCCGCGCCATCTTCATCAGACAGCGCGGCAGAGGGCGGCAGAATTACGGCAGCAGGTCAGTCGGCCCGTTCAGCACGACGATCTTGGCCTTGGGGAAGAAGTTGAACTCGGAGGCGGAAGCAGCGGTGTACGCCCCCATCATCCGTCCGATCACCAAATCGCCGTTCTTCAGCTTGGGCAGCATGATGTTTTCAGAGATCACATCAATGCTGTCGCAGGTGGGTCCGGCCAGCACTGCGGGGAACAATTCGCCCACGTTGTGCAGGGCCTGCACCGGATACACCGCATGGTCGTAGATCATGCCGCTGAAAGAGCCGTAGAGGCCGTCGTCCAAATAGTACCACGTCTTGCCGTCGCGCTCGGCCTGACCCATGACCGAGGCCACGGAGATAATTGCCGGAGCGACGATGAAGCGGCCCGGCTCGGAAATCACATCCACGCTTTCCGGGAATTCGGCCAGTGCCGCGCGGATGGGCACGCAGAATTCCTCGATGGACAGGACTTTGTCAATATAATGCACCGGGAAACCGCCGCCGATGTCCAAGGTGTTCAATTTGGGCAGGCCCAGCGCGGTCGTCCGCTGGAAAACCTCGCCGCAGGTGCGGATGGCGGTGACATACTTCTGCGGGTCAGCGGTTTGCGAGCCGACATGGAAGGACAGTCCCTTGATGCGGATGCCGAGCCGGTGCGCCTGCTGAATCAATTCCAAAGCGCCTTCCGGGCTGCAGCCGAACTTCTTGGAGAGATCGGAATATGCGTCGGCGTTGCGGAAGCTCAGGCGGATGAGCAGTTCGGCCTCGTCCCGATAGGGAATGAATTTCTCCAGCTCGTTGCTGTTGTCGACCACAAAAACCGTGCAGCCGTACGCCAGTGCGTGACGGATGTCTGAATCCCGTTTGATCGGATGGGTGTGAATAGTCTTCTCGCCAGGAACTCCGGCTTTCTGGACTAAATCAACCTCGCCGTTGGTGGCCAGATCAAAATTCGCTCCTTCCTGGAGCAGGGTTTGCACCACTGCCGGATGAGGCAGCGGCTTCAGAGCAAAGTGAGCGGCAGCTTCAGGCAATGCCTGCCTGAGAGCGCGGTACTGACGGCGGATGATCTCGCAGTCAAGCAGCATTACCGGTGTGCCGTGGAGGGCTGCCGCAGATTCTATCTGTTCGCGCTCAGAAATTTTGCTGATGATTTCGGAGATGCGGACGGATGTGGCGGCAGGCAGCTTGGGCAGAATGACAGACATAGGACCCCCCTCAAGTTAAAGTTTGCAGAGATAAAAAAACCTCAACTCTCTTGCTCCTGACAGTTGCTCTGTCATTGCTCGCTTGGGGCGATTCTGCACGGATTGGCTATCAGCAAGAAAAGGCAACCATAATAAATAAAAATAGCCTCCTTTGCAATACAGAATGGACTGTCAATATTTTTTTGAGAAGAGTGCTTTTTTTTTCAGAAGGAGGCTGCGGCGCATCTCGCTGATCATTGGGGGAAAATCAGGCGGCGGGTCAAAGCGGCGAACTCATCTGGCGGCAGAGGCTTGCTGAAATAATATCCTTGCGCTTCATGACACTTTTTTTCCCGGAGAAACTCAAGCTGCTCCAGCGTCTCCACACCTTCAGCCACCACCTCCAACTGCAGGCTGCGGCCCATTTGAATGATCGAAGCGACAATCGCTGCGTCATCCGAATCTTTGGCCAGATCGGCGATGAAAGACTGGTCGATTTTAATGCTGTTGACCGGGAATTTTTTCAAATACGCCAGCGAAGAATAGCCGGTACCAAAGTCGTCAATGGCGATGCGGATGCCCAGCCGCCGGATTTCATGGAGCAGCTCAACCGCCAGCTCCGGGTCCTCCATCACCGCGCTTTCGGTGATTTCCAGCTCTATCAGACTGGGATTCAAGCCGGTTTCTTGCAGCGTGCTGCTGAGCAGAGCAAGCAGATCGCGGTTCTCAAACTGGCGCGGAGAAATATTGACCGCCACCCGCCGCAGACCCAAGCCCTGCTGCTCCCAAGCTTTGATCTGACGGCTTGCGGTTTTCAGGCACCATTCGCCCAGCGCGGTGATGATGCCAGTTTCTTCGGCGATGGGAATGAACTCGGTCGGCGAGATGATGCCTTCAACAGGATGCAGCCAGCGGATCAAGGCTTCCGCGCCGACGATTCTGTTCTCCTCAAAAGAATATTTCGGCTGATAATAGAGGACAAACTCCTCATTGTCGACTGCATGACGGAGATGTTTCTCCACGTTCAGCCGGTGCATGAGCTGTTCATTCATATGCGAGCGGAAATGCTGGAAGCTGCCGTGATCCCGCTCTTTAGCAAAGTGCAGGGCCGTGTCTGCGTTGCGGATCAGAGTTGCAGTGTCCAGTCCGTCGTCAGGATAGAGGCTGATGCCGATGCTGGCGTTGATGAAAACTTCCTCGCCGTCAATGTGGAAAGGCTGCTGGAGGAGATGGATCAGCCGCCGGGCCAGATGGCCTGCGGACTCGCGGAATTTGATCTCCGACAGGATGACCGTGAACTCGTCGCCGCAGAGCCGGGCCACCACATCACTCTTGCGCACTCCGCCTCGGATGCGTTTGGCCGCCTGCGCCAGCAGTTCGTCGCCCGCCTTGTGGCCGAGCGAGTCGTTGACGGTCTTGAACCGGTCGAGGTCTATGCAGAACAGGGCCAGCGGCATGTCACGGCTCTGGCTGCTGCTCATTGCCTGCTCCAGCCGTTCGACAAAGAGGGCGCGGTTGGGCAGCTTGGTCAGCGGATCATAAAACAGCAGATTTTTCAGTTTGCGCTCAATGCGTTTTTTTTCGGTGATGTCGTTGAAGATGCCGACATAGTTGACCGCAGCTCCTCCGCTGTCGCGGATGACGCTGATGGTCAGCCATTTTTCAAAGACCTCGCCGTTTTTGCGGCGGTCCCAGATTTCACCTGACCACGAGCCGGTTTCCAGCAGCTGCCGCCACATCTCTTCGTAAAACTCCTTGTCGTGGTGATCGGACTTGCAGATGCGCGGATTCTTGCCGATGACCTCCTCCCTCGTGTAGCCGGTAATTTCCGTATAGGCATCATTCACATCTATGATCAGAGCTTCGGCATCGGTGACGACAATTGCTTCCTCAGTATTTTCGATGATTTTTTGATCCAGCCGCAACCGCTGTTCCAGCTGCCTGCTTTCGGTGATGTCAGTCTGGATGCAGCCCACGCAGCTTGGATTCTCCTTGCCGCCGTCGGGCAAGGTGAAGCAGGAAGTGAGGAAGGTGCGGGTGCCGTCTTTCAAGGAAATGCTCTCCTCATATTCGGTCACGGTCTCGCCGTCGAGGCCGGATTCCTTCAGCCGTCTGCTGACGTAGGGCATGATGTCCGCCGCCGACTTGCCGACCACATCCTTTTTATTGATGCCGAATATCTCCTCGAAACGGCGGTTGACCAGCACGAAGCGGCCTGAGATGTCTTTGAGAGTGACGGCGGAAGGCGAGTTTTCAATCAGGTCGGCAAGCTGCCTGCGGGCTGCGTCCAGTTCGTCCCGGCTGCTGCGGAGCTGCTGGATTTTTCCTCGGCATTTGCGGAGAAACAGGCCGAGCAGGAAAAACAAAGCGGCAAGGCGGAAAACGCGCCAGAGCCACCATGCGGCTCCCCATTGTCCGGCAAGAGGAAAGCAAGCCGCTTCGGCGGCGAACAGGAAAGCGCAGCAGGCGGCAGGAAATTTGCCCTTCCATGAAAAATGGAACCCGGCAAGCAAGAAACCGCCGCTTCCGGCCAAGTGAAGCGGCCAGATCAGGTGATCGGCGGAAGGCAAATAATCTGAAAACAAGAGCAGGGCTGCGCCCGGCATGGCGCAGCAGGCAGCGGCAAGACAGGGCAGCCAGCTCAAGGCCGGATGCCGGACAAACCGTTCGGGCAGCAGGCTGAAACCCATGAGCAGGCCGCCGACAAGGGCAGCTGCGCTGTGCAGGCAGCCTGCTGCGGAAGCACCTCCGGCGGCGTTGAAACCGTCCAGCACGCCCATGCCAGCCAAGGCCGCCGCAAGCCAGAGAATGCGCGGATCCTCCCGCTCGGCATGGCGCATGAGCATGAGGAACAAGGAGGCGAGCGTCGCGGCCACTGCGCTCCAGCCAAACAGGATGGCCGCCAGCGGCTCATGGACGAGCCGCCAAGCCCCGGCGCAGCAGCCGACAATGAAGACCACGCCCAGCGGAACGCCTGCTCCCAGCAGCAGGGCCGAGCCTGCTGTCAGCAGCTTTCTCTTCCTTAGACCTCTGCTTTCCTGACCGCGCATGAAAACATTTTATTAAACGGGAATCAGCAGAACTTCGCCATGCAAAATTATACCGGATTGCCAGCCGCTCCGGGCAATAAAAAACCGGCATCCTGTGAGGGATGCCGGTTTCTGTCGCGCCGCCTGTTCAGCGGCCTGCGCCTTTACCGTCTGCCGAGCACATCCTCACGGACGCTTTCGGCCACCCGCACCGCCACTGCAATCATCTCCTCTTTCACACCCAGCTCGCGCAGCGCGTCGCCGAAGTGTTTGATGATGATGTTGAAATGGGAGTCAGTCAGACCTTTCTCCTTGACCAGGCGGGCATGAGCAGCCGTCAGATCCCGACCCTTGTAGGGCAGGCTGCCGCCGAAGGCGAAGTTCATGAACGCCTTCTGCATACGGCGCTGGGTGTCCATGTCAATCCCTGCAAAGAAGTGATTGACCGCCGGATCCGCCATGACCTTGTCGTAGAAGAGATCAACCGCCTTGTTCACCGCCTCCTCTCCGCCAAGCTCCTTGTAGAAAGCATCGGCAGCAGTCTTGGCTGTGTCGGCGCGGTCCTGCACTTTCGGCCTGGACGGTGTGCCATGTGTGCTGAAGGTCACGGTCTTGTCCACCATGTCCACCACAGGCAGCGGGTTCGGCACTTTGTCAAGCCCGTAGATCTCCTTCAGGTCAAAGCCCTTGGGCAGGTTCTTGAACAGCTTCTCGGCGATCTTCTGGCTGGCCACCCGCCAGCGCAGTCTGGCGTGGAAGGTGATGTCATGCTTCTTCAGATCGCTGAGGGTGGAGTAATAGACATCCCGGTAGCCCTTGGGCGGGATGATGTCGTGCCGGGAGAAGGAGACGATCTCCCACGGGTCAGCGGCGAAGCTCATGTCATGAGCCATGCCGTCGGAGTTGAACATGTAGGTGTTGTCATCCAGCTCGCCGTCCTCTTTGAGGAAGCCGCTCCGCAGCACTTCCTTGCCGGTCTCATCCTTGGCCACCACTTCCAGCCACATCTGGCGGATGTTGGTCAGCGAGGTGGGCAGGGCGTGACCGCAGCGCTTGTTGTGCACCCGCACCTTGATCTTGGTCAAGTAGCCTTCCTCGTCGTAGATCGGGGTGATGTCCATCTCTGCGGCGAGCTGAAGCCTAGCCACAGCCATGTCGTACTTCTCCTGGGCGTTGGCGGCCAGCTTCTTGTCGCCCATCTTCTCCGCCCGCAGCTTCTCCAAGAGATACATGGTGAAGTTGGCACCGTTGAAGAAATGGCGGTACTCCTGCCGACGCGGCTTCTGGAAGGTGTCGGCGGAACGCTTGAAGGTCGCGATGTCAACCATGTGGCAGTCCTGACACTGAATGCCCTTGGTCGCGTAGATGCCCTTCTTCCACTCGTTGTAGGTGTGCTCGATGGGGAAATGCTCTTTATAATGGAAGACCTGATGGCAGCCTGCGCAGAGTTCGGCCCGCAGATGCAGAGGAGACTCCACGCATTCATGGAAGCCGCCGCCGCAGCCCTCATAGTTGGGGAAGGGGCCGTACTTGGTGCGGACATTCTCTCCTTTGGCGTTCTTGTAGCCAGGAGAGAGGACATAGGAGCCGTTCTCCGGCTCGCGGGACGGAGTCTCCCAATGCGTGTGCCTCTTGATCGAATGGCAGACATCGCAGGACACACCCGCCTTGGCCAGATCTGCGAGCTTGGAGAAGTCAAACTCTTCTTTCTCTCCAGGCATTTTGCCGGAGACCACCGCCGCCGCTGTGTGGCAGCCTTCGCACTGCTTGGTGATCTCCCTGCCCACCGCCTTCACGCCCAGCATCAGCTCGCCCAGATAGATCGGATCACGGAAGGCCTGCGCGTGCATGGATCCCTGCCAGTCCTCATACTGCTGCGGATGGCAGCCCGCGCAGGTGAAGATCGAGGGAACCTCGAACGGCACCCCGTTGTCCTCAAAGGCGATGTTGGAGGGATAGTACTTATATTTCTTCCTCAGCGTGTCATGGTCGTAGCGTGTATAGGGCACGCTCCAAACATTGGCCAAGTCTTTGTCAATCTCGTTGGGATTGTTCGCAACAACTCCGGGCTTCGGCGGCGTGTAAGGAGGCACTTCAGCCGGTTTGCCCGGCTCAGGCTTGGCCGCCGCGTCTGTTTTGCCGAGCACGTCATTGCGGACGCTGTTGGCCACTTTGGCGGCGTGCGCAATCAGCTCGTCCTTCACGCCCAGCTCCTTCAGCGTCGCTCCCAGATGCTCAAGGATCACGTCAAAATGACTGTCATTGAGACCCCGTGCGACCAGATGCGCATGGGCGGCCTTCAAGTCTCTTCCCTGGTAGGCATTCGGGCCGCCAAAGGCGAAGGTCAGGAACGCCGTCTGCATGGCGATCTGCCGGTTCATGTCCACGCCTTTGAAGAACCCGTTGACCCGCGAGTCGGCCAGCACCTTCTTGTAGAACCCTTTCACTGCCGCGTCAATGGCAGGTGCGCCGCCAAGCTGCTCATACAGGGATTTCTCCTTCTGTCCGGCCGGGGCGGCAGCACTGTTCTGACCAGCCTGGCCGGCAGGATCGCCGGCAAAGGCGAACGCGCCTGTCATGGCCATCGCCGCTGCGAGACAAAGCGCGATGCCCGCACGTTTGTGCTTCATGGACTCCTCCTTTTTGAGTGATGAATGAAACTGCTTTTTGTAGTACCAGCAGTCCCTATTATAGGGGAGCAGGAAAAAAGGTACAAATTTTTTTTCTTTCAGGTGAGAGAAGAGCGGGAAGGGCAGGAAAAACAACGGCATCCTCCAAGTGACGGAGGATGCCGCAGGCAGGACGCTTGAGCAGGAGGAAGGCTGCGCCTACTTGACCTCTTCCGGTGTGCCCTTGGTCTTGATGGTCAGGCTCTTTTCGGTCATGTCAACCACAGGCACGGTCGGCACTTCCTTGAGGCCGTAGATCTTTTCCAAGTCCACACCTTTGGGCTGATTGCTCAGCAGCTTGGCCACCACCTTCTGGCTTGCCTGGCGGAAGCGGAGCTTGGCGCTGAACTTCAGCTCATCCGCCTTGGCCTCGTTGACAAGGGTGTAGTACACGTCGCGGTAGCCCTTGGGCGGAATGGTGTCATGCCGGGAGAAGGAGACCACTTCCCACGGATCAACAGCGAACTTCATGTCGATGTTCATGCCGTCGGAGTTGAAGTTGTAGGTCTTCGGATCCAGCTCGCCCTTCTCGTCCAGGAAGCCGCTCTTGAGCAGGACGTTGCCTTTCGCGTCAGTGATCAGCACCTCAAGCCACATCTGGCGGATGTTGCTGAGGGAGGTTGGCAGATTGTGGCCTGCCCGCTTGTTGTGCACCCGCACTCTGATCTTGGACAGATCTCCCTTGGCGTTGTAGAACGGCTCAACCTCCAGCTCGGCTGCGGCCTGCAGACGCTGCACAGCCATGTCAAACTTCTGTTTGGCATTGGCCGCCATCTTTTCGTCGCCTTCCTTCTTCGCCTTCAGTTCAGCAAGGAAGTACTGGACAAAATTGGCACCGTTGAAGTAATGCCGGTACTCGCCGCGCTTGGGCAGAACGAAGGTGTCAGCCGAGCGTTTGAAGGTGTCGATGTCGACCATGTGGCAGTCCTGGCACTGTACGCCTTTGACGGAATAGATGCTCTTCTTCCACTCCGCATAGGTGTGCTCGATCGGGAACTGCTCCTTGTAATGGAAGACCTGATGACACCCTGCGCACATCTCGGCCTTCTTATGCAGAGGCGACTCGACGCACTCGTGGAAACCGCCGCCGCAGCCCTCGTAGTTGGGGAAGGGGCCGTACTTGGTCAGCTTGGTTTCTCCAGTCTTCTCATCCTTCCGGTTGGGAGAAAGGATGTAGGAGCCGTTCTCCGGCTCGCCGGTCGGGGTTTCCAGGTGCGTCGCCGCCTTGACAGAATGGCAGATGTCGCAGGACACGCCCGCCTTGGCTAGATCGCTCAGCTTCTCAAAATCAAACTCGCCCTCAGTCTCGCCGAGCAGGAAGGCTCCGGCTGTGTGGCAGCCTTCGCACTGCTTGGAGACCTCCTTGCCCACAGCCTTGACAGCCAGGTTCAGCTCGCCCAGATAGACCGGGTCTTGGAAGGACATGGAGTGCATGGAGTTCTGCCATTCGTCATACTGCTGGGGATGGCAGCCCGCGCAGGTCATCAGCGACGGAGCGGTGAACTTGGCATCCTTTCTGGTCAGTGCCTCGTCCAGCTTCAGCATCGAGGGATAGTTGGGAAATTTCCCGATCCAGTCTTCAGCTTTGTAGCGGCTGTACGCAGGCACTGCAGCAGCAGGAGCCACGGGAGAAGGGACGGCAGGAGCCGCTGGAGCAGGAGCGGCAGGCTCTGCTGGAGCCGGAGCCTCCTTTGCCAGCGCATATGAAGAAGACAAGGCGAGTCCTGCGCTCAAACTGAGCGCCAAGCCGATGCGGTTTCGTGTCATGATTCCTCTCTTTTTAAAGGTGTTGACGAGAAGCATTCTCAATGCTGTCATGGGGTCATTATAGGATAAGAAAAATGAAAAAAGAAGGGAGCTTGAAGAGAAATTTGCAGCCTACCACGACGTAGCAGCGAGGCTGTCTGCTTTGCTGAGTAAAAATAACTCAGTATGAGATAACCTGCCTGCTGCGCAGCCAAGGCCGGAAGAAGCGGGAGCCGTCATTGTGAACGAATAAGAGAACACTTGCGGCTGCTGGTTCCGCAGCGCGTTCGTGCGGCGCTGCTGTCCTTGAATGCAAGGGCTGCATCAAGCATGTATACGAAGCAGGGGCGAAAGATTTTTCGCCCCTGCGCAAGCTGCTGTTTGCGCAAGAGATGTGACAGACGTAAGCAGAGTATTGCCCGGCTGCCTGCTGGCTGGATCTCTGACTGCCTACTGGTATGCACTCCGGCTGCGCACTGGTATGGTCTCCGGCTGCGCACTGGTATACTCTCAGGCTGCATACTGGTATGCACTCCGGCTGCATACTGGTATACTCTCAGGCTGCATACCAGTGAGAACTTCGGCTGCATACTGGTATGGTCTCAGGCTGCATACTGGTATGCTGCCAGAAAAAAGACCGGGCTGGTCAGAACCG
>NZ_JBLWEP010000092.1:3292-9712 GCF_048287355.1 Candidatus Electronema sp. TJ | reverse complement strand
GCGGGTGTCAGTATATCCGGCGGCTGCGGCCTGCTGCGAGGCTTCCTGCGCCTGCGCCCAAGAGCAATGCGGAGCAGGCTGCTGATCTGACCGCGCTGCGCAAAGCACAGGCAGAAGCACTGACCCGGCGCCAATTTGGTGTCGGGTTTTTTGTTGGGGGGATATGTAACTGAATACTTCCAGCTCATTGACAAAACTTTGCTTCAGGTAACTCATGGCACTGATTGAAGGCTTCAGAATTCAGAATTATCGTTCCTTGCGTGACATTGCAATGGGGCGAATCGGCACAGTTCCAGAATTGCGAAATGCCGTTCCTCTGACACCGTTAACTGTAGTGATCGGCAAAAATGGAGTCGGCAAAAGTTCGATATTCGATGCATTTGGTTTCTTGGCTGACTGCATGGAAACAGACCTTGAAACAGCCTGCAATGCAAGAAAACGAGGAGGTTACGACAAATTAATTTCGGCAGGTGTTAGTGAGCCGATAACAATTACGATATATTATCGAGAATCAAAAACGGATCGTCCTATAACTTATGAAGTTTCCATTGGGAAAGATGAAAAGGATGGCCTGCCTATTGTGACCTCGGAACGACTTCGACAGCGGAAAAAGAATCAAAATGGACGACCGTTGTCATTTTTATATCTGGAAAAAGGAAAAGGAAGTGTCTGGATTGGTGATGACAGCTTGGAAGGTGATGATTTTGCTAAACAAGAGGTGGTTCTTGATCCACATAAGCTTGGCATAATGACACTTGCCGAGCACATCAAGGAAAATCCTCGCATCAGAAAATTTAAAAATTTTATTCAAAGCTGGTATCTGAGCTATTTCACGCCTGATGCTGCCCGGCAGATTCCTCAAGCAGGCATTCAGAAGCATCTCAATCTGCATGGCGACAATATCGGCAATGTCGTTCAGTACATGGAGAGGAATCACCCGGTTGTGTTCAAACGTATTCTTTCCGAAATCTCAGCAAAAATTCCAGGGATCGGCACGATTGAACCGTATCGGGAATCAGTGTCGAACAACCTATATCTACTGTTCCAAGACAAGGGATTTGTAAAACCGTTCACGCAGCAGCAGATGTCGGACGGCACACTCAAGATGTTCAGTTATCTGCTCCTGCTGAATGACCCGGAACCGGCACCGTTCATCTGCATCGAAGAGCCGGAAAACGGTCTTTATCACAAATTGCTGGAAACGCTGGCGCACGAATTTCGTGAACACGCAACCGGCA
Source organism: Candidatus Electronema sp. TJ (assembly GCF_048287355.1). Classification (NCBI taxonomy): domain Bacteria; kingdom Pseudomonadati; phylum Thermodesulfobacteriota; class Desulfobulbia; order Desulfobulbales; family Desulfobulbaceae; genus Candidatus Electronema; species Candidatus Electronema sp. TJ. Next base: position 8,474 of record NZ_JBLWEP010000092.1, on the reverse strand, counting down.
AAAAAGGAACATCGCAAATTTTCATCACCACCCATCAGCCCTATTTTGTGGATGCGCTAGAGCCAAACGAGGTTTGGGTTCTTGAAAAAGGCGCGAACGGTTTTTCTGCTATGAAGAGGACGAGTGAAATTCGGTTCGTGCAGAACATGGTCAATGAGGGACAGCCGCTCGGAGCATTATGGTACAGCGATTATCTGGATGTGAGATAGACCATGCACTTTGAAATTCTTGTCGAAGGGCAGACTGAGCTGACCAGCCTTTCCGTCCTGATGGGTAAAATTCTTGGCGAATATAGTAATCCTCACACGTGGAAGATACACAAGCATCGAGGGATTGGCAAACTACCGGATCATCCAGAAGCCAAGCCCTATACAAAGGATCCAACTCTTTTGCATAACCTGCCGTCAAAGCTTCGAGCCTACGGCAATGGAGAACATGATGATGTTGTCGTAGTTGTGCTGGTTGACCTTGATGACAGGCCAGACTGCGCAGCATTCAAAAAAGAGCTGACTGATCTCTTGCATTTCTGTCCTAAAAAGCCAAATACGCTGTTTCGCATCGCCATTGAGGAGCTTGAAGCATGGTTTTTTGGTGACCAGCAGGCAATTAAACAAGTGTATCCTGATGCCAGGCAGGATGTTTTGGATAGCTATGTCCAAGATTCACAATGCGGCACTTGGGAAAAACTTGCTGAGGCGGTATATCCCGGCGGCATAGCTGAACTTCGCAAGCATGGCAGGCGTTCAAAACAACTTCTTAAACAAAAACAGAGTTGGGCCAAAGAGATACCCCCACGGCTTGACATTGAAAATAATCTCTCGCCAAGCTTCCAGTGTTTTCGTGACGGAATCAGAAAAATGGCGGCCCAAAAGTAACTCAGCAACAAGACAATGGCTTTCGTAGATGAAGTAAAGTTTTTCGTCAAGGCCGGCGACGGCGGCAACGGCTGCGTCAGTTTCCTGCGGGAGAAGTTTGTCCCCAAAGGCGGGCCAAACGGCGGCGACGGCGGGCGCGGCGGCAGCGTGTATTTAGAGGCCGATCCGGGCAAGCACTCGCTGATTGACTTCCGCTACAGCTCGCATTTCAAGGCCGAGCGCGGCGGCCACGGCATGGGCAGCGACTGCCACGGACGCGGCGGCAAAGACATGTTTGTGCCGGTGCCGGTCGGCTCGATGATTCGAGATGCGGAAACGGACGAGCTGCTGTCTGACCTGACCGAGCCGGGCCAGCGTTTTCTCGCTGCGCAGGGCGGCAGAGGCGGCCTTGGCAACACCCGCTTCGCCACCTCCACCAACCGCGCCCCGCGCAAGGCCACGCCTGGCACGCCCGGCGAGGAACGTTGGCTGCGGCTGGAATTGAAACTGCTGGCCGATGTCGGACTGATCGGCCTGCCCAACGCGGGCAAATCCACGCTGCTGTCCAAGCTCTCCGCCGCCAATCCCAAGGTTGCGCCGTATCCCTTCACCACCTTGGAGCCTCAGCTTGGCGTGCTGCATTTCAAATTCGAGAAGCCTTGCATCATCGCCGACATTCCCGGTCTGATTGAAGGGGCGAGCGAAGGGCTTGGCCTTGGCCACCGCTTTCTTCGTCATATTGAGCGCACCAGCATTCTGCTCCATCTGATTGACGCATCGAGCGAAGATCCGCTCGCGGACTACAAAGTGCTGGCTTCTGAATTGGCGGCGTATAAAGAGGAGCTGGCCGACCGTACCCGCCTGATTGTGCTGAACAAGATGGACTGTCTCTACGAGGAGGAGCAGGAGGCGGTCAAGGCCTTGTTTGCGGACAACGGCATGGCTGATGTGCTGCTGATTTCCGCCTTGGATGAAATCGGCATTGACGCGCTCAAAAAGCGCATCGGCAGCTTGCTGGAAGCGCAGCGGGAGGACGCGGCGGAAGCAGAGGAGGCGCAGCCATGACCTTTCAGGTGGACCGCGAGGAGGGCTTGTTTTACCGGCAGACCCTGTTTGATCAGGCCAAAACTGTGGTGCTGAAAGTCGGCAGCGCGGTGTTGACCAATGCCGAGGGCCTGAACTTGGAAGCAGTGGACAGCCTCTGCCGCCAGATCGGTTTTCTCCGCGCCACAGGCCGCGACGTGATTCTTGTCACCTCCGGCGCAGTGGCCGCTGGACGGCGGCGGCTGGGTGTGGAGAAACAGCCCGGCGAGCCGCTCAAGGTCAAGCAGGCCTTAGCCGCTGTCGGCCAGGGCATTCTCATGCAGGCCTACGAGCAGCGGTTCGCTGAGCAGGGCGGCCAGAAGGTGGCGCAAATCTTGCTCACCCACGCCGACCTCTCTCAGCGCGACCGCTACCTGAACGTCCGCAACACCATCCTTGCTCTGTTTGAATTCGACGTGGTGCCGATTATCAACGAGAACGACACGGTTTCCGTGCAGGAGCTGCGTTTCGGCGACAACGACACCCTCGGCGCGCTGATCACCAACATGATTGGCGCGGACATGTACATCATGCTTTCCGACGTGGACGGTCTCTACACCGCCAATCCGGCCCTTGATCCATCGGCCAAGGCGGTGTACACCGTGGCCAAGGTGGACAGCAGGATTGAGGCGATGGCAGGCGGCAGCGGCAGCACGGTCGGCACCGGCGGGATGCAGTCAAAGATCCGGGCGGCAAAGATGGTCGCGGCCTGCGGCGGCTCCTCATTCATCGGTCCTGGCCGCAACAAGAACGTGCTGCAGGAACTCTTCTCCGGGGTGACGGTCGGCACGTTCTTCCTACCGGAGAAAGTGAAGATCAGCGGCAGGAAGCACTGGATTGGCTACGTGCTGCGGCCTACCGGATATCTCGACCTCGACGCAGGGGCCTGCCGGGCGATCGTCGAGCGCGGCAAAAGCCTGCTGCCTTCAGGCATCGTCCGGGTGGAAGGCAGCTTCAAGGTCGGCGCGCCGGTGCAGTGCCGCTGCCCTGATGGCCGGGCCATTGCCGCCGGCTTAGTCAACTACGCCTCAGCGGACATTGAGCGCATCAGAGGCTGCAAAACCAGCGAGATCAAAAACATCCTCGGCTTCAGCGACAGCGACGAGGTGATTCACCGGGACAACCTTGTCCTGCTCGATCATGCCGGACACTTTGCCAGCTGAACCGCCATGAACAAGAAAGATGCGCTCTTGCGGAATGCCATGCCGCTGCTGCAATGGGATGAGCAGAAATACGCCACCGGCTTTGCCCATATTGACGAGCAGCACCGCGAGCTGTTCGACGGCTTGAACGGACTGACACTGTTTCTGCAAAATTCACTGGTCACAGATGACGATGAGAATCAGGGAAAAGTCATTGAGCTGCTCTATTTCCTCGGCGAATATGCGATGAAGCATTTCCGCGATGAAGAAGAGATATTCGCCCAATGCGGCCATCCCATGGCTTTGGTCAACAAAGAGGCGCATCAGGCATTCTTTGAAAAGTTTCTCGAATATAACGACAATCTCGCCCATGCTGTCTTCTCGCGTGACATCCTGATGCAGCTGCATATCTTTCTCAACCTCTGGCTGGTCAATCATATCGTCAAAATTGACACGGGATTGCGTGAATGCGCAGGAAAGCCGGGCATGGAAACGTTCCTTCAGAACAGCCGTCTCCAGGCAAGGAAACAGGGCGTTTTCAGCAAATTTCTTGCGTTGTTTGCGAGGAAATAGGTCCGCATGGACAAGTCTTCCGCCTTCCTGTATATTCCAGCTGCCGCAGGATTGAGCAGTCAGGCCCTGCAAGGAAGGAACTCTCTGGAGGAACATCATGCCATTGAAATGGGATCAGCAAAAGTACACTACAGGCTACGCGCATATTGACGAGCAGCACTACGAGCTGTTTGACGGCCTGAACAGCCTGCTTGTCTTTCTAAAAGATGCCTCGAATATTGAGCAGCCGGAGGAGCAGGAAAAGGCGGTCGAGCTGATCAGTTTCCTTGGTGAGTATGCGGCCAATCATTTCCGCGATGAAGAACTGCTTTTCGCCAAGAGCGATCATCCGATGAAGGTGGTGAACGAGGAAGAGCACCGCCGCTTTGTCGCCAAGTATCTCGAGTGCAAAAACAAGCTCACTGCTGGAACAATCACGCGAGGCTCTCTCATTCAGCTGCATATCTTTCTCCAGTCGTGGCTGATCAAGCACATTTGCAAGGTGGATGTCGCCTTGCGCGACTGCGCGGCCAAGGAAGAGGCGGAACAGGCCGCAGCCAGCGATTTTGCCAGAAAGCCTGGCGTGTTCGCCCGCTTCCTCTCCTTATTCCAGAAAAAACGGCTGGCCGCCTGAGCATGAAGCCGCCTGTCGCTGTCTGCGGCATGGACACCGGAGTCGGCAAATCAGTCGTCACCGGCCTCCTCGCCCGCCATCTCCGCGACCAAGGCGCGTCGGTCATGACCATGAAGCTGGTCCAGACTGGCTGCGCCGAGCCGGAGGACATCCTCCTGCACCGCCGGCTGATGGGCATCAGCTGGCAGCCGGAGGACGAGCAGCGCGTGACCTGCCCGTACTGCTTCCCGCTTGCCGCCTCGCCGCATCTTGCCGCAGAAAAGGCAGGCGCAGCCATTGATCCGGCCCGGCTTGATCAGGCTGCCGACAGTCTTTCCGCCCAGTTTGATCAGCTCATTGTCGAAGGCGCGGGCGGCCTGCTGGTGCCGCTGACCCGCTCGCTCCTTCTCCTCAATTACCTTCAGGCCAAGCAGTGGCCGCTGATTCTTGTTACTTCCCCCCGCCTCGGCTCAATCAATCATACCCTGCTTTGTCTTGAGGCCGTCAAACAGCGGCAGATGCCCCTGCTCGGCCTGGTCTACAACCTGCACGGCAGCCATCCGCCGGAAATCGTTCGCGACTCCCTCCGTGTCTTCCGCGACGCGCTGGCCAGCTATGGTTTCCCGCAGCATGTCGTTCTTCTGCCGGACATGAAGGAAAGCCGCTCGGCGCATTGGAACCTGCTGCTGAACGCCGCCGCCTGCTGATGCGTCCGCAGGCGCTGTCAGGCTGAACTGCCCGCTCTGACTCCTGCATGACCGTCCTGGCGTGAAGCGCGGGCCGCAGGAAAAGTCCATGCTAGCATGGGGTGATCCCCGATGCTGGCATGGAGGCATATCCCAACGAGCTTGGAGCCACCCTCCAACGTAGCATGGAGGGTCGCTCCATGCTACGTTCGAGATTTCCTCCATGCTACGTTCGAGATCTCCTCCATGCTA
>NZ_JBLWEP010000092.1:0-3258 GCF_048287355.1 Candidatus Electronema sp. TJ | reverse complement strand
TCCTCCATGCTACGTTGGAGTTTTCCTCCATGCCAGCATCGAGTTTTTCTCCAACGCAGCATGGAGCGGAAGCCGCCCGGTGCGTTGCGGCACTTTCTCTGTTGACGCAGGGGGATATAGTCTGTCATAGTGAATGGAGCGCAGATCCCGGCGATGAAAGCGGTGCAGCCTGAGCATCATGCCATGACCATGCGCTGTCATTCCGAGCACAGCGAGGAAGCTCCTGCTTGGCAGCTTCGTGAGATTTCCCGCTCCGCTCGAAATGCCTGTCAAAGGGAAATGTCATAGAGTTGGAGCAGGGAGAAAAACAAGCAGCTCTGCACAGGAGATGAATATGAAAACCTATCTGATTGCCGCATTTATTGCATTCGGCTGCGTGCAGAACGCATTCGCCACAGCCGACGGTCCTGATCATTACCGTGTGGTGAGAGTGCAGCCCGGCGACACGCTGAACATCCGCGCCAAACCCTCGGCCCAGGCAAGCATTGTCGGGAAAATACCTGCAAACGCACGGGGGATTGAAAACCTTGGAGAACGCTGGCCCGCTTATTATGCGGACATTGCGCCGGAAGAAGGTGATCTGACGGGCTTCAGCAAAGAGGAACGCAAGGCGCTTCTGACCGGCAACACTTGGCTGAAGATCAAATATAAGAATATGGCTGGCTGGGTGCGAAGCAAGTTTTTAGCTGAATGAGAGGCGGTTCTCTCCCTGCTCCGCATGAGGCTTGAGGCTTCTGACACTATCCACAACGCAACAAGGCGAGACTTCTCTTTCATGAACCTCCTCTCTCTGATCGGCAACACGCCCATAGTCCCGCTGCTGCGGCTGGCATCGCCTGAAGGCGGCGCAATCTACGCCAAGCTGGAAGCCATGAACCCCGGCGGTTCGGTGAAAGACCGGCCTGCGCTGAACATGATCGAGAGCGGGGAACAGAGCGGCCAGCTGACCCCGGACAAAATCGTGCTCGAAGCCACCAGCGGCAACACCGGCATCGGGCTGGCCATGGTCTGCGCGGCCAAAGGCTACCGCTGCTGCTTAGTCATGCCGGAGTCGGCGAGCATGGAGCGGCGGCAGATCATGCGGGCCTACGGCGCGGAATTGATCCTCACTCCGGCCCGGCGCAGCACTGACGGGGCAATTGAGAAGGCCTATGCCCTCGCGCTTGAGCAGCCGGAGCTGTATTTCCTCACCGATCAATTCAACAACCCGGCCAACTGGCAGGCGCATTGCAAGAGCACGGCCCCGGAGATCTGGCGGCAGACCGAGGGACGAGTGACGCACATCGTCACCACGCTGGGCACCTCAGGCACAGCCATGGGCCTGTCGCGCTGGTTCAGGGAACATCACCCGGAGGTGCGGGTGGTCGCGGTGGAGCCGTACTACGGGCACAAGATTCAGGGACTGAAGAACATGAAGGAGTCCTACCGGCCTGAGATCTTTGACAAGACCTTGCCGCATCAGATCGTCAATGTGGCGGACGAGGATGCCTTCCGCACTGCCCGGCTGCTGGCGCAACGTGAGGGCCTCTTGGTCGGCATGAGTTCTGGCGCGTCGATGTTTGCGGCGATGGAGCAGGCGGCCAAGGACAAGAACAGCTATGTGGTGGCGATCTTCCCGGACGGCGGCGAGCGCTATTTGAGCACAACGCTTTTTGTCCGCAAGGAGAAGGAGGAAAGCCAGGAAGGGAAGATCCGCTATTACAATTCGATGAGCCGCAAGAAGGAGGTTTTCAAACCTGCGGATGCAAAGAATGTGACCTTCTACGCCTGCGGCCCGACTGCCTGCGAAGCACCGCATCTGGCCCACTGCCGCCGCTTAGTGACTGCTGATCTGATGATCAGACATCTGCGCTTCAGTGGCTTCGAGGTCAGATCGTTCATGAACTTTACGGATCTGGACGACAAGACCATAGCCGGCGCGGAGAAAGCCGGGCAGCCGCTGGCCGCCTTCACCGAACGCCATATCTCCCTCTTCCGCGAGGCGATGGGCATCCTTGCTGTGGACGACTTCTCCGGCTACCCACGTGCTTCAGAGCATGTAGCTGAGATGATTGACATCGCCCACAAGCTTATTCACAAGGGCTATGCCTACGAAAAGCATGGCTCGATTTATTTCGACATCTCCAAGTTCAAGCGGTATGGGCGGCTGTCCGGGATTGACCTGAGCAAGATCCAGACTGGCTGCACGGTGGATCTCGACAACTACGACAAAGACAATCCCCGTGACTTCACCCTGCTCAAGCGCTCCACACTTGGGGAGCTGAAGAAAGGCATCTTCTTCGCCACCGACTGGGGCAACATCCGGCCTGGCTGGCATATTGAATGCACGGCCATGTCCACCCGGCATCTCGGCGAGACCATTGACATCCACACCGGAGGGCAGGAGCTGCTTTTTCCCCACCACGAAAACGAGATTGCCATTGCCGAGTCATTGACCGGCAAGCCGCTGGCGCAGTATTGGCTGCATTGCGGTCTGCTGCTCCATAAGGGCAGGAAGATGTCTGAGGAGGCGGACAACGTGGTCACGCTGCGCGAGGTGCTGGACAAGGGCTACAGCGGGCGGGAGATACGCTTCATGCTGATGGGCGTGCAGTACCGCAAGTCCATCGAGTTCAGCTTCAAGAAACTGGATGCCATCCGCACGGCATTGAAACGGATTGACGCGTTCACCAGCAAGCTGCTCTGTCTGCCGCCAGGCCTGCCGCATCGCCTGATCAGCCAGCTTGCCGCCGAGCTTGAGGAGCAGTTCGCAGCGGCAATGAATGATGATCTCAATATCTCCGGGGCGATTGGGGCCTTGTTTGAATTCATCAAAAAAGCGAACCCAGCACTGCTGGCCGGCTCACTTGATTTGGCGCAGAAGAGAGAGGTGATTGCCTGCCTGCGCCGGATGAATGCGGTGCTCGGCTTTCTTCGCTTGGACGAATGCGCCTTGGCCCCGGAAATCAACCGCCTGATTCAGCAGCGTGAAGAGGCCCGCCGACGCAAGGACTGGGCTGCTGCCGACGCGGCAAGGAGCGAGCTGCTCCGCCGGGGCGTGACCGTGCACGACACTGCCAGCGGCCCAGTCTGGGAGCAGAACGAAGCCTGCCGGGTCTGCGACAAGGCGGCCCGAAATGAAGGTTGATTTTCACAGTCCGGCACGGTATATTGTTCCCGTTCACATTCCCCAATCCGCGCCAATAGCTCAGCAGGATAGAGCAACGGCCTTCTAAGCCGTAGGTTGCAGGTTCGAGTCCTGCTTGGCGCACCAAGCAA
>NZ_JBLWEP010000091.1:0-9898 GCF_048287355.1 Candidatus Electronema sp. TJ | reverse complement strand
GCCTGCCTGATGCGATGCAAGGAGCTGACCTTATGATCTTCGATGAGCTTATCCAAGGCTTGGGCAACGTGATCTATAATGGCTGCCTGCCCTCAAGGATGCACGACCTGCTTGCAGGCGAGCTGATCAAGGCCCGGCTGATGAAGGCCTCGCGCCGCTTTGACGAGGCCCTTGAGGTGGTCAACAGCACGCTCCGCAGACTGCCCAACCAGCCTGAGGCTCTGTTCCTGAAGGCCCAGATTCTCTGCGAAGGCTACTGCAAATACATAGAGGCGACACGGTGCTTGAAGAAAGTCATCCGCATGGAGGAGCTGCCGGACGAGACCATCCGCACATGGTCGCGGACGCTGCTGGAGGAGATTGCCGAACAGAGGCGGAAGCGGAGCTTGCAGACAGAGCGCACCGCTTCAAGCGCAAGGCGGACAAACAGCGGCGGGGAATCAGGGAACGGCTGAGATTGCCAAGGAAAAGGCGGGCAGGATGCTGAACTTGGCTGGCTCGGTTAGCATGTCAGAGGCGCGGCGGACTGAACAGAAGAAAGGCGGCTCACTGCCGCAGGCCGCCTTTCTTCTTGCAGCCGCTGCTTAGTAGTTGTTCAGGTACTTCTTCAGCTCCCAGTCGGTGACGGCGAGGCGGTAGTCATCCCACTCGGCCTCTTTGTTCTCAATGTAGCGGTCGAAGATGTGGTCGCCAAGGGACTGGCGGGCCAGCGGGTTGACCTTCAGGGCCTCGATGGCCTCCTTCAGGCTGCCCGGCAGGCTCTTGATGCCCGCAGCTTCTTTCTCGGCGCAGGTCATCTCGAAGATGTCATGGTTGACTGGTGGCGGGGCTTGGAGGTTGTTTTTGATGCCGTCCAGACCGGAGTTGAGCATCATGGCGAAGGCCAAGTACGGGTTGCAAGCGGGATCCGGGCAGCGCACCTCGGTGCGGGTGCCGAGACCGCGCGAAGCCGGAATGCGGATCATGGCCGAGCGGTTGGAGGCGGACCAAGCCACATACACCGGGGCCTCGTAGCCGGGAACAAGCCGCTTGTAGGAGTTCACCAGCGGGTTGGTGACAGCGGCGAAGCCGTAGGCGTTCTTGCAGATGCCGGCGATGTACTTGTAGGCAACTTCAGACAATTGCAGCGGGCCGTTCGGATCAAAGAAGGCGTTGGTGCCGTCAGCGTTGAACAGCGACTGGTTGGTGTGCATACCGGAGCCGTTGATGCCGAAGACCGGCTTGGGCATGAAGGTGGCGTGCAGGCCGTACTCGGCGGCGATGGAGCGGACAACCCATTTGAAGGTGATGGTGTTGTCGGCGGCGGTCAGTGCGTCGGAGTATTTGAAGTTGACCTCATGCTGCCCTTCGGCAACCTCATGATGCGAAGCCTCGATCTCGAAGCCCATTGCCTCCAAGGTCTCGATGATCTCGCGGCGGCAGTTTATGCCGCAGTCATCCGGCTCAACATCGAAATAGCCGGCCACGTCGCTGGTCTTGGTGGTGGCGCGGCCTTCCTCATCCTTCTCGAAGAGGAAGAACTCGGCCTCGGTGCCCACGTTCATGGTGTAGCCCATGGCCTTGGCCTCGGCCAGCACGCGCTTCAGGTTGTTGCGCGGGCAGCCGACGAACGGGGTGCCGTCCGGCATGTAGACATCGCAGATGATGCGGGCGGCGTTGGTGCCGTTCTGGTTCCGCCATGGCAGGACGGTGAAGGTGTTGTAGTCCGGCTTCAAGTACATGTCGGACTCGTTGATGCGGACAAAGCCGTCAATCGAGGAGCCGTCAAACATCATCTTGCCGTCCAATGCCTTTTCAATCTGGCTCCGGGGCACGGCGATATTCTTCATGAAGCCGAGAATGTCAACGAACTGGAGCCGGAAGAAGTGAACATTCTGCTCCTCAATAATTTGCATGATCTCTTCGCGGGTCATCTCTGATGTCTCCTTGATGCGTGATGAATGAAATCCGGCTTGCCGGATGAAATAACGTCATTTATGTAGGGGCGAAAAATTTTTCGCCCCTACGAATTGCCCAGAATATGCAGCAGCGCATGGCGAATCTCCGCCAGCAGGGCTGCGTCTTCAATCTTGCGGCGGTCTTCGCCGGTCACGTAAAACACGTCAATCAGCTGCTCAACTTCCGTGGCGATTCTTGCCCGATGGATGCTCAGGCGGAAGTCGGACAAGGTTTGGGTGAGCTGGTACAGCGCACCTAAATGATCGCCGCCATATACTTCGATCACCGTGTATTGATCTGAAGTGCTGTTATCAATGATCACTTCAGTGCGCAGCCGCTGGATGGCGGGCTTGCGGCTCAGGCTCTCCAGCTTGCTGTGGAGCTGAAGGCCCACATCAAGCCGGTAATTCACCGCCCGGTTGAGATCGTCTTCCACAAGCTGCCAGTTCTGCTCGGCGAAGTCAACCGCCGCTGTCGGCTTGACATGCAGAACATCCACCACTGTGCCGTCTGGCCACGTAAAAATCTTCGCTGCCAGCACCGAAAGATTGTGCAGCGACAGGATGCCGCAGATTTTCGCCAACAGGCCGTGCCGGTCGCCGCAGAGAATGAGCAGCGGCCAAGAGCCGGGCTGCTCCTCCGGGAAGAGCAGCACTTTCTGCTGGAGCAAAGCGGCCTGATCGCGGTGCAGGCGCAGATGCCGCGCCACTTCCTCCGGGCTGAAGCTGGTCAGATAATCGGCAGGCAGCTCGGCCAAGGGCATTCTGATCTCCTCGCCCGGCTTGAACAGGGCGGCAATCTGCTCCCGCAGCCACGCCGCGCCTTCGGCTTCGCTCTTTTTGCTGCACAGCGCATCCTCCGCCGTGCAGCCCGCATCCAAGCAGGCCCGCACTTTGAGGAAGAGCTTGGCCAGCAAGTCCGCCTTCCAATCTGACCACGCCGAAGGGCCGGTGGCCTTGGAGTCGGCAATCGAGAGCAAATAAAGCATGGCCAGCATATCCGTGTCGCCGATCAGCCGGGCCGCCTCGCGGACAAAGGCGTGATCGCTCAGGTCCCGGCGCAGGGCGTTCTCCGGCAGATACAGATGCCAGCGGACAAGAAAGGCGAGCTTCTCCCGCTCGCGGCTGTTCAAGCCCATGCGCTGGCCGATGCCAAGAACTAATTCCGCGCCGAGCTGTGAATGGTCCGCATGCTGGCCTTTGCCGATGTCATGGAGCAGGGCGGCAAGACAGAGCAGCGGCGGCGCGGCAACAGCAGCCCACAGCTCCGGTTCGGCCTGACGGAGCTTGGCCAGCTCGGCAACAGTCTGGAGCTGATGGCGGTCCACCGTGTAAATATGATACAAATCATGCTGAGCCAGCGACTCCACCCCAAGAAACTCCGGGAGATAGGCGGTGAGCAAACCGGTCTCCAGCATGGTCTCCAGCGCAGGCAGCGGATTGTCTGTCAGCAGCAGGCCGATGAAGCTCTTGGCGATGCGCCTTGAGCTGCGGAAGGCCTCATCAACCAAATGCAGGCTGCGGCTGATCAGCTGCCGCGTCCGATGATGCGCGGGCAAACCGCTGCGTCCGGCCTGATAAAAAAGGCGCATGAGCAGCTGCGGCTGCTTGGCCAATGCCTCATCCGTCAGGGCAAGGCGGATACTGCCTGCCCGCGCCACAATCCCTTGCTCCAGCTCCAGCTCGCGGCTGTCCCTGCCGCTCAGGCCGAGATTCTCCTGCACCTGCTCGAAAAACAAATCGGTGGTCACAGCCACAGTTTGCAAGCAGCTGTAGACTTGGCGCATGAAATGCTCGACCGCCCGCATTCCCTGTTCGTCCTGGCAGCCGAAATCCGCTGCCATCTCTTCCTGATATTCAAAAAAGAGGCGGTCGTTCTTGCGGCGGCTGAGGCAATGCAAGCGGCAGCGGACGCGCGTCAGCATATCCTGCGCGGCGGCAAAGGCCAGCCGCTCATCCGGGCTGAGCATTCCGGCATCTTCCAAATCCGCCAGCCCGTTCAGGCCAAAGACCGCTTTGGCGATCCAGAACATGGCCTGCATGTCGCGCAGCCCGCCCCGCCCTTCCTTGATCTGCGGCTCCAGCAGATAGGCGTGGCTGCCGTGCTTCTGCCGCCGCTCGGCGCAGAGGCTGTTCATGGTGCGGACAAACTTGTCCCGGCAGCCCTCGATGTTTTTCTTTCGGTGCAGGGCCAGCAGCTCGTGAAACAGGCTCTCGGAACCGGCCAGCAGGCGGGCATCCAAGAGCGCGACCTGAAACAAATAATCTTCAGCCGCAAAGCTGACCGCGTCGCTCACTCCGCGCACGCTGTGGCCGACTTCAAAGCCTGCGTCCCAAAGCGGATACAGAATGGACTCAGCGGCCTCGCGCATCTTCTTTTCCGCTGCTTGGTCGTGGAGCAGAAGCAGATCAACGTCGGAATACGGATGCAGCTCGCGGCGGCCATAACCGCCCAAGGCGATCAGCGCGATGCCGCTGCCTGCGGCCCGCACCGCCTCGGCGGACAAAAAACGCTCGATGACAAAGGCATCCACCAAATCGGTCTGCCGGGCCAGCAGTTCCTGGCCGCCGAGGCCCTGCCGCCAGAGATCGGCGCAGACCTGATGCCGATCAGCAGGCATCTGCCCGCCTCCGCGCTGTGCTGAAGAGGATGCTCTTCATCGTGCCTTTGTCTGTATTTACAGAAATGCAACAAGAAAAGCTGCCATGATACCAAGGCAGCCATGCAAACACAAGCCGCATCTTGTCGAGCGGAAAAATGCCGATCCGCTGATGACCGCCGCTTTCCCTGCCGTCTTTGCAAGAAGCGTGCCTGTTTCCTGCGGAAGGCGCAATGCTTTGAATATGATGGAAGAGTTGCAAGAAAACCGCAGGAGGCGCAGCTGCTGTTTTTTACATTTTTGAAATTGCGGCAGCTGCTGGCTACAATAATGCAAGAACTGAACCGCCGCCAACCGCAGGCCGCTGCGCAAGCCCGCTCGCCCCTTCCTCAGCCCCGGCCAAGATGCGCCGCAGCGGCGCGAAAATTGCATGGCCCAGGCCGTCCGGCTCTGCTGGCGGCGCGGCAGGCGTTCGCTGGGCGAGCGCAGCCGCATCTGCTTTCAATTCCAGCAGGTTGTTCCGCGCATCCATGCAGATTATATCGCCGTCCTCCACCTTGGCGAGCAGCCCGCCAGCCAGCGCCTCCGGCGTGCAGTGAATAGCGAAAGGCACCTTGCCGGACGCGCCGGAAAGCCGTCCGTCCGTGACTAAACCAACCTGATAGCCCTGATCCATCAGAATAGAAAGAAAGGTGATCAGTTTGTGCAGCTCCGGCATTCCGTTCGCGCGCGGCCCTTGAAAACGGAGCACCGCGACCAGATCGCGCTGCATCCGTCCTTCTTGAAAAGCCTGCTCCAGCTCCTGCTGGCTGCTGAAGACCATGGCCGGAGCTTCGACAAAAGTATTTTCTCCCTCTGCCAAGGCGGAGATTTTCATAATCGCCCGGCCCAAATTGCCAGACAGCACCTTGATGCCGCTCACCGAGGCAAAGGGTTTGTCTAATGCGGCGACGATGGACAGATCGCGGCTCTGCTCCGGCCCTTGCTGCCAGATCGCCTTCTCTCCTGCCAGCGCAGGCTCTTCTGTATACCGGCTGAAGCCCGGCCCGGCCACAGTCCGCACATCCTCATGCAAAAAGCCGCCAGCCAGCAGCTCGCGGATGAGCAGAGCCATGCCGCCCGCCTGCTGGAAGGAATTGATGTCGCCGGAGCCGTTGGGATAAATGCGCACCAAAAGCGGTGCTGCGGCAGATAAATCGGCAAAATCATCCCAATTGATGCTGATGCCTGCGGCATTGGCGACAGCCACAAGGTGCATGGTCTCATTGGTCGAGCCGCCGGTTGCCAGCAAACCGATCATCGCGTTGACAATCGCTTTTTCGCTCACCACTTCCGCCAGCGGCGTGTATTCCGTGCCCAGATGGGTGAGCGCGGCAACACGGCGGGCGGCGGCTTTGGTCAGCGCGTCGCGCAGCGGAGTCTCGGCGTTGACAAAAGACGCGCCAGGCAGATGCAAGCCGAGCATTTCCGCCATCAGCTGATTGGAATTGGCCGTGCCGTAAAAGGTGCACGTGCCGGGGCTGTGATAGGCGCGCATTTCCGAAGCCAGCAGCTCGTCGTGCGTGGCCTCGCCTTTGGCGAAGCGTTCGCGCAGCTGATTCTTCTCGCGGTTGCCGATGCCGGAACGCATTGGTCCGGCAGGCACCAAGAGCATCGGCAGGTGGCCGTATTGCAGCCCGCCCATGAGCAAGCCGGGCACGATCTTGTCACAAACGCCGAGCAGCAATGCGCCGTCAAAGACGTTGTGCGAAAGGGCGATCACGACGGAGAGGGCGATCACGTCGCGGCTCATCAGGCTTACATCCATGCCCGGCTCGCCTTGGATGATGCCGTCGCACATCGCAGGCACGCCGCCCGCAAATTGGGCTGCGCCGCCCGCTTCAGCCACGGCCTGCCGGATCAGCTCAGGATAGCGGCCCAGCGGCTGATGCGCGGAGACAAGATCGTTGTAGGCGGAGATGATGCCGATGTTCGGCGTTTTTTCATCAAGCAGGGCAGGGCGGCAGGAAGGGCAGCCCGCCAAATCGTGGGCAAGATTGCTGCACGGCAGGGTTGCGCGGAAAGGCCCGCTGCCCTTGGCCGTCGCCATCCGCGCCAAATAGCTTTCCCGGCTGGCTCTGCTGCGCTCAACAATGCGCCGGGTGACATGCTGGACTGTTTTGTTCATGCGATTACGCCTTCTATCCAATTTTCCAAACGCAGCCCTGCCACCCGATCAAATTCGCGCAAGTTGTTGGTGACAAGCGTCAGCCCCTCGCTGCGGGCGTGTCCGGCAATATGCAGGTCATTCACGCCGATGGTTGCTCCTTTGCGTTCCAAATCAGCACGAATGTCACCATAATGCAGGGCCGCTTTTCTGCCGTAATCCAGCACCTCCAGCCGGGAGGCGAAATCCTCAACCTGCCGCATGTTGTGTTCCGGCCTGCTGCTTTTTTCCGCGCCGTGGATCAGCTCGGCAAAGGTGATGGAGCTGACGCACATTTGACCAGCATGACGATTGAATGTCTCCGCAACCTCCGGCGGCCGCCGTTTGATCACATAAATGACAATGTTGGTGTCAAGCATGTATTTCAGCATCAGAACACTTCCCTTTCCTGCTGCTCCTGCGCAGCGCGTTCGGTCATGAAGTCATCTGTGACTTTTTCCTCGGAAAAGAAGAAGCTATCCCATGTGTTTGCAACAGGCGACAGCACCCGGTCTTTCCCTGAGATGCGGACAACAACTTTTTTGACGTGATCTGGAAAACGAGTTTCCGCTGGCAGCCGGACAGCCTGCGTCCGGTTGCTGACAAAGATTGAGCCGGTGTGCATAACGAGCCTCCTTAGTGCTGTAGACAGCCAGTATATAGCACGAAACCGCAGCAAACAAGCTGATTCTTCATGCAGGCGGCCAGCGCAAGCGGCGCACGTCTGCTGTCTTTTTCCGCTTGACAATGCGGCGGCATCATGTGAAATTCTGCGGGCAAACAATTCAACGCCCAAGGAGGCTGCGCATGAACTACGCCTGGTTTGAAAAAATTGCTCCGCACCTTGCTGGCAGCCCGCTGGTGCTGATCGGCTTTATTTTGCTGCTCGCCTACGGGATTCACTGGCAGCTGATAAAATCCGGCCTGCTGTCGAAAGTGGACAAGAAAGACAGCGGCCTGATCATCCGGCTCTTTCTCCGCTACGGCTTCTGGCTGGCCTTGACCTTGCCGCTGGCGGAATTTAGCTTGGCGGCGGAGAAAACAGGCAGCCCGGCAAACAAAGCAGCGGCGGCAGCAGCCCGGAGCTTGTGCGCGTCGTCCAGCATGAATAATCCTAAAGAAGCCCTTGCCGCCTGCCAGAAAGCCGTGGATCTCGACCCGGACAATGCTGAAGGCTGGAATCAGCTTGGCAGTTTATTTCTTCGCACAGGCGAGCTTGTAGAGGCTGAAGCGGCATATCGCAAACTGCTGACCTTGGGCGGCACGAAAGAATGGCAGGCAAAAGCTGTCGGCAATCTGGGCATTGTGTATTCCATACGCGGCGACTTGACGCAGGCGGAGGAGATGCACAAAAAAGCTCTGGCACTCGATGAAGCCTTGGGCAGCAAGAAAGGCATGGCAAATCAGTACGGCAATCTGGGCATTGTGTATTCCATACGCGGCGACTTGACGCAGGCGGAGGAGATGCACAAAAAAGCTCTGGCACTCGATGAAGCCTTGGGCAGCAAGGAAGGCATGGCGGCGAATTACGGCAATCTAGGCTTGGTGTACGCAGCACGCGGGGACTTGGCGCAGGCAGAGGAGATGCACAGGAAAGCTCTGGCACTTCATGAAGCCTTGGGCAGCAAAGAAGGCATGGCGATAAATTACGGCAATCTGGGCAATGTGTATGCAACACGCGGGGACTTGGCGCAGGCGGAGGAAATGCACAGGAAGGCTCTGGCTATGAATGAAGCCGTGGGCAGCAAGGAGGGCATGGCGCGGGATTACGGCAATCTGGGCAATGTCTATGAAACGCGCGGGAACTTGGCGAAAGCGGAGGAGATGCTCAGGAAAGCTCTGGCATTGTACGAGGCCTTGGGCAGCAAGGAAGGAATGGCGGTGAATTATGGCAATATAGGCAATGTGTATAAAAAACGCGGCGAGCTGGACAAGGCGGAAGAGCTGTGGAAAAAAAGCCTGCGTCTGTTTAAGGAAATTGGACATCCAAACGCCAAAAACGTGCAGGAATGGCTGGATGATTTAGGCAAATAGTCCAGCTCTCTTCTTTCACCCGCAGCAGCAATTCCCCTCTCTGACCACCAGCGTAACGCCAAATTCTCCGCGTCATCCCGCCAGAAAACGCCTCGCCGCATTCCGCATCGCCTTGATGCGCTCAGAATTGCCTCGCTGCGTAACGCGGCGGCCCGCTGCGGAGATTTTCGCCGCGTTGATCAGCGCAGCGCGATGATGCCAAGCTCTTTGCCATGCAGAGCTGCGCATCATGCCGCTGCGCGCAGCATCTTCCTGCTGATTCAGCCTCTGCCGCAATGCGTTTCTCGGCATGAAAATGCGCGGCGCGGCATTCCGTTTCATTCCGCAGCGGCAAAAAACATCTTGCATTATTTCAGGAAGCGGCGTATCGTGGAAGTGCTGTGCGCGGCAGCGGGCTGGCCGCTGCGGTGTCGCAGATGAACAGCGGACATATCAAAGGAGGCTGGATCATGGCAGAGTTCCCGAAAACAGAAGAAGGCATCATACAGCTGGCGCAAACGATGATCAGCGGCATGACGGCAAATCCTGATTATTCTGCGCCGCCAGTGTCGGTCGCGCAGCTGCAGGCACTTCTGGATGAGTTTGTCAGCGCAGGACATGCGCAAGTTGCGGCCTATGCTGCGGCGGAGCAGTCCACGCAGACCAAGCGCACCACAAAAGATGCCCTTGTCGCTGGAATGCGCGCGGATTTGAACTATGCCGAATATGCCGTGAACGGCGATGACGCGAAGCTGAATATGATTGGCTGGAGCGGACGGATGCCGCCTTCGCCGATTCCCGCGCCCGGCCAGCCGCTGAATTTTCAGGTGATCGGGCAAAGTCCGGGAACCGTGCGCCTGCGCTGGAAGCGTTCCGCTGCTGACGGCGGCACCGCTGCTTATTTTGTCATCAAACGGCTGGGACGAAACGAAGGCGATGAATGGACACCCGTGCACACGCAGACCGGCGTTGAGGCGGAGCTGACCAATCAAGAGCGCGGCAAAGAGCTGGAATATTGCGTCACCGCTGTCAACAGATCAGGCGAAAGCCTGCCGAGCAACAGCGTGATGGTGGTGCTGTAATTTTTTTTTTGCAGGGGCGGAAAATAGTTCGCCCCTTGTATTATGAGATTGGGATGGATTAGCATAGCTCATCCCGATGGA
>NZ_JBLWEP010000090.1:0-9962 GCF_048287355.1 Candidatus Electronema sp. TJ | reverse complement strand
CGCCGCTACGAAACCCTCAAAGTGCAGATTGATGCCATCATCAAACGGCTGGAGGGCGAGAAGACCAACCAGATTTCTCATCTCAACCGCTTGGACACCCTCTTTGAGCGCAACAACGAGTATTTCAACCAGCTGGAGGTAGTGATTGCCGCTGGCGAGATGAAGCTGGGCGAGATGGAAGCCCAGTTCGAGCAGCAGCGGCAGACGCTGGCCGCCCAGAACGGCGTGGATGCCAAGGAATTGCAGGATTTGAAGGACTTCGGCGACTGCATTCAGTCTTTAGACCGCAGGCTCTACAACCTCAAGCTGGCCCGCGCCTCAGCGACAACCTCCGGCCCGATCATCCGCGTGGCCCAGCAAGGCTCCAAGGCGATTGTGGAGATGATTCAGGATTCGATCCTGATGATGATCCCGGAGTGGAAGAAGCAGCTGGTCATCGCCATTTCCTTGTTTGATCAGAAGCGGGCGATGGCGATGGTCAATGAGACGCGGGAGATGACCAACAATATGATGATGTCCACCGCCGAGATGCTGGGCGAGACGCAAGCGGCGGTGAAGAAGGCCCAAGGCGAGGGCTTTGTCAAAGTCGAGACCTTGCAGCAGATGACCGACAAGCTGATTCAGACCATTGACCAAGGCATCAAAATGGATGTCGAGAACCGGCAGAAGCGGGCCGAGGGCTTGCAGAAGCTCGCTGAGGCTGAGGAAAAGCTGAAGGCGGCATTGAAATCGGCCAGCGAGGCGGCACTAGGGGCGTGAGGAGTGCTTGCGGCGAACTCCTCACGAAACAAGATGTTGTGGTTACGCCGCTGCCAGTTCCTCCTGCCGGACATAAAGATGCTCAATGCTCCGCATCCGCCGCACTGTTTTCTCCTTGCCCAAGGCAAGGAGAACATCAAACATCCCTGGCCCGGCAAGCTGGCCGGTCAGCACAGTGCGCATCCCGTTGATCAGCACGCCGGGCTTGATGTCTAACTCCGTGGCCAAAGCCCGTGCAGCCTCTTCGGTGCTTTCCTTGCTGAATTCGGGCAGGGCGGCGAAACGCTCCGCCAGCAGCGGCAGCCAGGTTTTCAGCTCAGGATATTTGAGCACATTCTTCTTCAGCGGCGCGGCCTCAACTGCGTAATCCTCGGCGAAATAGGCCCGGCCCAGCGTGGCGAAGTCGCAGACCGTGTGGAAGCGGTCGCGGATGAGATTAAGCGTCTCCAAGAACCACGCCCGCCGCGCTTCCTCGTAGGCATCATCCCACAAGCCCTGCTTGAGGAAGTCTTTCTTCACCAGCTCAGCCAGCTCCTCAATCGGCATGGAGCGCAGATAGTGCTCGTTGATGGCGATCAGCTTCGGGTCGGTGAAGAACTTCGGGTCGTCCTTCTGCAAGTTGAACACTGAGTTAACCTTGCCGATGCGCTCCAGCGTGAAGGCTTCAATCAGCTCCTCGCGGCTGAAGATCTCCTGCTCTGTGCCGGGATTCCAGCCCAGCAGGGCAAGGAAGTTGCACAAAGCCCACGGGATGAAGCCTTTCTCGCGGTAGAACTGCACTGCCACCACCTCGCCGTGGCTGCGCTTGGATATCTTGCGCTTCTGGAGATCAAGGGTGAGCGGCATGTGCGCGAAGATCGGCAGCGGCGCGCCCAGAGCCTCGTATAAGAGCACCTGCCGGGTGGTGTTGCTCAGGTGATCTTGGCCGCGCAAAATGTGGGTGATGCGGTCGCGGATGTCATCCACCACATTGCAGAGCAGATAGAGCGGCTTGCCGTTGGAGCGGACAATGACAAAATCCTCGATGTCGCTGTAGGCCCGCTCAATGGTGCCGAGCACCTTGTCCTCGTAGGCAACCTTGCCCTCGCGCTTGGGCACCTTGAAGCGAATGGTAGCCGGGATGCCCTGCGCTTCCTTTTCCGCAACTTGCTCTTTGCTCAGATTGCGGCAGGTGCCATCATAACCGACCTCATCCTGCTTGGCGGCCATCGCCGCCTCGCGCTTGCGATCCAATTCATCTTTTGTGCAGAAGCACTTATAGGCATGACCAGCAGCCAGCAATTGCTCTGCGGCCTTGCGGTGCTCGTCCGCGAATTCGGTCTGGAAATACGGCCCCTCGTCCCAGTCCAGCTCCAGCCATTGCAGGCCGTCAATGATGCCGTCGATCGAGGTCTGCGTGCTGCGCTCTTCGTCGGTGTCCTCGATCCGCAGCACTAATTTGCCGTTGTTCTTTTTGGCCCAAAGCCAGTTGAGCAGCGCGGTGCGCGCACCGCCGATATGCAGGTAGCCGGTGGGGCTGGGTGGAAAACGGACGCGGACTTCGGTCATGTCATGTGCTCCTTTGAGTGGCAGGTCAAATCCGTTGAACAGGCACTTTCCGAGTGTCTTCAAATAGAGCTGTTCAGTTTGAACAGAGATCAAATCAAATTAGTTTTAACAGATGCAAGACATTCAAGATGCTGCTGCTTGCGTTTGGACAAAGATTTTCATTGCGATGATGCCGGCCTCGTACAGCCCGAAAAGCGGCAGGGCGAGCAGGACTGTTGCGGCGAGGTCGCCCGCCGCGAGCAGGAAGGCCAGAACGACGATGGCAATATAGAAGAATTTGCGCTTGTGCTGAAAATGGCTGCGCTGCACTAGCCCGGCGGCTGCGGCCATGACCATCAAGAAAGGGATTTCAAAGGAGACAGCAAAGGCCAGCACCAGCCGGGCGGCAAAGGCCAGATAAAGATTGAGCTTGAGCATGGGCCGGAGGTTTTCTCCCGCATAGCTCATAAAAAAAGCCAGCGTGCGCGGCAAAACAATGAAAAAAGCGAAGAACGCGCCGACCAGAAACAGCCCGCCGGACCAGCAGATGATCCGCCGGACCAGCCGCTTCTCGTGGGCCAGCAGACCGGGCGCGGCAAACATCCACGCCTGATAGAGCAGAAAGGGAAAGCTGACTGTGATGCCGCAGAGCAGGGCCAGTTTGAGATAGGAAATAAATGCGTCGGTCAGGCGGGTATAGACCAGTTTGCCCGGCTGGGCGTTTTCCAGCAGCGGACGAAGGGAGAAGGCCGCAATCTGGTCAATGAACAGCCACGCCACGCCGGTGCAGGCCGCAACTGCAAGAGCGGAGACCAGCAGCCGTCTGCGCAGTTCCTCGTGGTGGGGCCGGAGCTGTTCAAGAAAGGCGATCATGCCGCTGGTTCGGGCGGCGGAACAGGATTCCTGCCGACCACCCGCTCCTCAGCCGCCGCATCCTCTGGAGCTGCCGCCGCCGCATTGTCGGCTTGCTGCTCCTCAAGCCGCTCAGCCAGCTCGGCCATGTCAGCTTCCATCTCGACATCCGCAGCCTGAACCGGCGGCCGACTCGGCCCGCCGCCGATCTCGTCATCCGCCAGCAGCCTGTCCTTCATCTGCCCGGCAGTCTTGCGCAAATCATCCTTCACCGAGCTAATGACCTTGGTTTCCTCGTTCAAGCTCTCTTTGATCTGATTCATCGCCCCGCGCAGCTCGTTCACGCCTTTGGCCAGCGAACGAGCCAGATCAGGCAGTTTGTCCGGCCCGACCACAATCAAGGCCACGACCAGAATGACGATCATTTCAGGAAAACCTATGCCGAACATAGCGTTTCGTCCCGTCGAAGGTGCGGTGGAGAGAAGAAGAAAGGGAATGACTGCCGCAATGTACGTGATTTGCCTCTGCCTGTCAAGCGCGTCGCGTGCTGCTGCGGTTTTCAGTTGACGACCGGCGCAGAGTGCGTTTAGATGCGCAGACACAGTCCTTTTCTCCAACACGGTGCCATCATGCTCTCTTTTCTTGCCGAGGTTGTCAACGCCTCTTGGCAGCTGCTCAACCAGGCGGCCTTCTACATCCTCTTCGGACTGCTTGTGGGCGGCCTGCTGAAAACCTTCCTCTCGCCCGCCTATGTGGCCGAGCATCTCGGCAAAGGCCGTTTCAGTTCGGTTTTCAAGGCGGCCCTGCTCGGCATTCCGATCCCGCTCTGCTCCTGCGGGGTGCTGCCCGCCGCCGCCACGCTGAAGAAGCAGGGAGCGAACAACGGCGCAGTCACCGCCTTCCTCATCTCCACGCCGGAGTCCGGGATTGACTCTATCACCATGAGCTGGGCTTTGCTCGATCCGATCATGACTGTGGCCCGTCCGGTCTCGGCCTTCATCTCCGCCGCCGTGGCTGGGCTGCTGGAGAATTTCATCTCCTTCAAGCCGTCAAAAGCTGAGCCGCAGGCCGCTCTCCCGCCTTTCCGCATGGCTGGAGCCGCAGCATCTGCTGCACCTGCGCAGCAGCCAGGCTTCGCCGCCAAACTGAAAGCCGGTGTTCAGTATATGGTCAATGATCTCTGGCCGGACATCATGGGCTGGTTTTTCATCGGCATCATCGCAGGCGGGATCATCACCGCCTTGGTGCCGGACGAGATTTTCTCCACGTGGCTGGGCGGCGGCTTTTACTCCATGCTGCTGATGCTGGCGGTGGGCATTCCGCTCTATATCTGCGCCTCAGCCTCAACCCCGATCGCCGCAGCCTTCATCCTCAAAGGAGCCAGCCCCGGCACCGCCTTGGTCTTCCTGCTCGCCGGGCCAGCCACCAACATCACCTCGCTGACTGTGCTGATCGGCATTCTTGGCAAACGGGCCACCGGGCTGTTCCTGCTCTCCATCGCTGTGGTCAGCGTGCTCTGCGGCTTGGCCGTGGACGCGGTCTATCTCTCTCTCGGCATCAAGGCGGCGGCAACGATTGGTCATCACGGGGCGATGCTGCCGCATGAAGTCATGCTGGCGGCGGTCGTTGTTCTCTTCGCCTTGTCCGTGCGCCCGCTGCTGAACAGCCTGCAACGCCGCTTCGGCAAGACAGAGGCAAAGAAGTCCTCCTGCTGCGGGACGCAGCCTGAGCAGGAGGAGAAAAGCTCCTGCGGCTGCGGCGGGAAACACAACACATGCTGCTGAGACAACATAACCAGCAAGCCACTCTGATTTCATCTTTCTGAATTCTCTATGAACTACATCAGCACACGCGGCGGCATCGCGCCTGTTCCTTTTGACCAAGCCGTGATGATGGGTCTGGCACGGGACGGCGGCCTGCTCCTGCCCGTCATCCTTTTCTAACGCAGTCCAGATATTCAAAGATGGCAATCCCTTTTACTTACCGAGAGATGGCAAGAGCGTGGCGGGTCAATTTGTCCGCATCTGAGCGGACAGGCAGAAACAACGCGCTCAGGCTGCTGTTATTTTACGCCGTGGAATGCGGATTGAAAGCGGTCATCATGAAGAGATGCAGCGCGAAACGAACTGATTCTTGCCCGGAGATTGGAACGGCGCAACATAACATCAACAAGCTGCTTGATGTGGTCAGTGTGAACGGACAGCTACGATTGCCCCACAGAATTCAGATGTGCGATCTGGTTGGTTCCGGCAACAGCAGCGAAAGACGTGAACTGAACGCTGGCCAGATCAATCAGATGTGGAGATATGGCGGTCAGTCAGCTAGTGCTGAGACTGACGATATACTGGAAGAAAAACTGCTACAGATATCCGAATGGATCAAGAGAGAGCTGCGATGAATTTTTCAAGATTGCTGACATGGCTTGATGTGAAAAGGGTTATTCGGGAAGTAACAGTCGGCGGCAGAAAGCTCCCAGATGGAATAGTCAGGATA
This sequence comes from Candidatus Electronema sp. TJ, assembly GCF_048287355.1. Classification (NCBI taxonomy): domain Bacteria; kingdom Pseudomonadati; phylum Thermodesulfobacteriota; class Desulfobulbia; order Desulfobulbales; family Desulfobulbaceae; genus Candidatus Electronema; species Candidatus Electronema sp. TJ. Next base: position 4,331 of record NZ_JBLWEP010000090.1, on the reverse strand, counting down.
TCATGCTATTCCGATGCATTGGAAATAGGCATTCAGCAAAAAGAACAGATTGAAAAAGCTAAAAAAAAATTGAAGGACTGGTTTGGCGAGTGGTATCAAGAAGAGAAGTCGGTTATTCAGCTTGATTTCGGCGACGGTGCGCTTCCAGTAGAGTTTATATACGGGGAAGAGCCAAGCAACACGGATATATCCCCACGCCCTTTCTGGGAGGAAATGGCGTATCTCGAAAAGAGAGAGCTGGACGGGGAAACAGAATTTTCTGCAATCCCCGGACTTCCGCTTCCGCAGCCGTTTCTTTCTAACAAACCCAAACTGGTCTCGTTTTATTCCTTCAAGGGCGGAGTGGGCCGCACGCTACATTTGGCTGCCTTCCTTTTTGCTCTGCTCGACAGGGCTAAAGAGCTTGGGCAGACAGCGACAGTATTGGTGATTGATGCCGATTTAGAGGCTCCCGGCCTCACCTATTGGAATCGTCAGGAAAGCCAGCAGCCCTCTGTGTCTTTTCTGGATTTTCTCGAAATATATCAATATGCGCCTTCAGATATTGTCGAGACACTTGATTTATTTGCAAAGGAGATAAAAAAAGCTCCTAAAACAGACGGAAGAACAACTTGGTATTTTCTTCCAGCCTGTCTCAAAGACAGACAGCTACTTGACACTCCCGTCCTGCCTGAGCATTTAGCCAGAAATCAGGACGGATGGGAGTGCGGCAAGGCCGTCTTTCAATTAGGACAGGCGGTCGGAGCGGATTACGTTTTGATAGATCTCCGAGCCGGGTTGAGCGAAATATCAAGTCCTATTCTTTTTGATCCCCGCATACAGCGTTACATTGTAACAACCATCACCGAACAATCCGTGTCAGGAACAAGTCTTGTGCTTGATCAAATAAGCTGTCTTGCACCTCCGGCATCAACTCAGACGGAAGAAGTTGACTATTACGATCCTTCCTTGATTATAAGTATGCTGAAACCGGAACTTAAAGATCGGCCAGCTTTTGCAGATGCTCTCGTCAAGCTCAGGTCGGCTTATGATTTGGAAAGGCTGCAAATTTCAGAAACAGATTTTGCTGAAGAGCTGCTGTATATCAACGGCTGGGAGGATGCCCGCTCCAAGCTCGCGCCGTCTTCGATTATGAGAACGGCAAGAGAATGGGCTAAGAGTCAGCTAAAGTCATCTGCAACCCAGAAGACTGGATACAACAAAGAAGGGCAGCTCAGTGAAGCCCGCAAGCTCAGAGAGGTTTGCAAGCAGTATGAATTTGCTGAAAATGGCAAAGGCAAAGGGCTGTTGGTCACCGATCCCTTGAAAAATCTTGCCGCCGCCTTCAGCGAGGAGCTGCCCCGTGCAGTTTCCATTGGCGCGAAAGGGGCTGGGAAGACATTCAACTACATCCAGCTCTCTCAATTCCGCACGTGGGAAAAATTTGTGGAACATGTGCTCAAAAGAACGCCGGAAACGGAGCTGAAGACGGAAACGTACATCTTCCCTCTGCTTCAATCGAAAGTTCTCAAAGATGATGCAGCGCAAATCACAATGACGGCGAGAGATGAAGTGACAAAAGCCCTCGACACCGATTTGCCGGAATTTTCTCCCAGCGCATGTCAGGACAGAATCAAGGAGATGCTTCATAAAGAAACGTGTTCAGAATTGGAGTGGACCAGCTTTTGGGTTGGCGAACTTCAGAATGCCTTGGGCATTGGTTATGGCAGCGGCCAGCCGAACACGTTGACATACCTTAACAATGAACTCAAGCAACGAGGCATAAAGGTTGTTTTTTTGTTTGATGGTCTTGAGGATGTCTTTACAGAAATTTCTTCTAATTCAGCACAGCAGTCGGCACTCAGAGCACTCATTGATCTGCCCAAGAGACTTTCCGAAATCCGTCAAGCAAACATTGGAGTTATCATCTTTCTCCGTCGTGACTTTCTTCGGCATATTGTAACACAGAATCTTGCCCAGTTTGAAAACCTCTACCGAGCTTACGACCTGTCTTGGGATGAAGAGTCATTCAAGAGGCTTGTCTTCTGGATTTGCAGCCAAGCTGGGGTGATCGATGCAAAGGCAGAAGAAGTAGAGTCCTTGAGCCGAGACGAGCTGAACGACCGGCTTGAACAGCTCTGGGGCATGAAACTTGGTGCGGACAGCTCAAAGGAAGCCAGCAGCATCAACTGGATATTTGCAGCTTTGACAGATTTCAAGGGTCGGATTCAAGCTCGCGACATTGTGCGCTTTCTGCTGCATGCAGCGAAAATTGCTATCGACCATGCAGAAGAAGTTATGCTGGACAGATGGGCGACCGACCGTATGCTGCCTCCTCAGGCTATTCGGCGAGCAATTGTGCCGTGCAGCCGTGAGAAAGTCGATGAAGCTAAGGAAGAATACCCAGAGTTCAAAAGATGGGTTGAAAAGATTGCCGATAAGCAGGAGAAAAAAATTCCATTCACACTTGAACATTTTGACACGAACCAAGATGAGAAGGGAATTTTAGAGGAAATGGGTGTCATTTATGAAGACAGGGAAAAAGATGGCGTAGCCCGTTTCTATATGCCAGAAATCTTCCGTTCAGGCTTGGATTTCACCCCAGAAAAAGGTGCGCGGCCACGTGTTCTGGTGCTGAAGCGCAAAGCACTCGGCCCAAGATACGCTTGATTAAACAACCAGCAAGAGAAACAAGAGATTGCTGCATTCATCAACATTAAAACTGACACTATGAACTACATCAGCACACGCGGCGGCATCGCGCCTGTTCCTTTTGACCAAGCCGTGATGATGGGTCTGGCACGGGACGGCGGTCTGCTCCTGCCGGAACATCTGCCCACGATTGATCCAGTCCTGCTCAACGCCTGGCAGACGCTTCCTTATCAGAATTTGGCGTTGGAAGTGCTCTCGCTCTTCACCGGCGACATGCCCCGCGCCGATCTGGAAGACATGATCGAGCGGGCCTACAGCAGCTTCCGCCATCCGCACGTCACGCCGCTGCGCCAAGTCGGCGGGCTGCACATTCTGGAGCTGTTTCACGGCCCGACGCTGGCCTTCAAAGACGTGGCCCTTCAGCTGCTCGGCAATCTTTTTGAGTACGAGCTGAACAAAAGCGGCGGCTTCATGAATATCATCGGCGCGACCTCCGGCGACACCGGCAGCGCGGCGATTTACGGCGTGCGCGGGCGGAAGGGGATCAACATTTTCATCCTCCATCCGCATGGCCGCACCAGCCCGATTCAAGCCCTGCAAATGACCACGGTCACGGACGCGAATGTCTTCAATATCGCGGTGCGCGGCACCTTTGACGACGCGCAGGCCATCGTCAAGACGCTGTTCAACGATCTGGACTTCCGCGACAAACACCGCCTTGGCGCGATCAACTCCATCAACTGGGCGCGGGTGCTGGCGCAGGTGGTCTATTACGTCTTCGCCTGCCTCAAGTTGCGCAAGCAGGGCTGCGAGTCGGTGGATTTCTCGGTGCCGACCGGCAACTTCGGCGACATCTTCGCTGGCTATGTGGCCAAGCGGCTGCTGCCGGAGGGCTGCATCAACCGCCTGATTCTTGCCACGAACTCGAACGACATTCTCAGCCGCTTCGTCAATCAGGGCGATTATTCCATTGCCGGGGCCGTGACTCCGACCTTCAGCCCTTCGATGGATATTCAGATCGCCTCCAATTTCGAGAGGTATCTGTATTATCTCTTCAATGAGGACAGCGGCAGGGTGAAAGCGGAAATGGAGCATTTCGCCGCGACCGGGCGGATGGATTTGTCCGGCTGCCAAGAGCTGGTGTGCCGCGACTTTGCCGCCCGCACGGTTTCCGAGGAAGAGACCATCGCCACGATCCGCCAAGTGCATCAGGAGCATGATTATCTGCTTGATCCGCACACCGCAGTCGGCGTGAGGGCCGCGCTGGAGTTGAAAGAGGAGCGGCCTGTAGTCTGCTTGGCCACTGCGCATCCGGCCAAATTCGGCGACGCAGTGCGCCAAGCCATCGGCAAAGAGGTGGAGCTGCCGCCTGCGCTGGCCGGGCTGTCCCAGTTGGCGAGCCGCTGCGAGGTTATGGATGCGGATATTGCCCAGATCAGGTGTCATGTCCAGCAACACGCTCTGCTGACCGCCGGATAGGCAGCGGAAAATGCCCCGCAGCACGCTGGGGACGCGCCGTTCCACGCTTGGAACAAGGCATCCGACACTTCGGATGAGGCGTTCCCAGCGTGGAATGACCCCTTCGACGCTTGGAATGCGGCGTTCCACGCTTCGGATGAGACATCCTGAGCTTGGAACGAGGCATCCGAAGCGTAGGATAAGGCATTCGAAGAGTGGAATGAACCGTTCGAAGCGTCGAA